>NZ_JAJDML010000046.1:0-29474 GCF_020594215.1 Blautia sp. DFI.1.216 | reverse complement strand
TAATCCATCGATGAACTACCTGTATCATAGAACATTTTTGTGCCCTGTGCCGTATATCCACAAAGTAGGAATCAGGGGGAAAATCAGAAATTTCCACGATTGCGGAAAGTGTGATATAATCCAGTTAAACGGCAGAAATAAAACCACCGGAAAGGAGCGTGCGCCCATGAAAGTTGCAACAAGCATACAGGAACGCCTTTGGGAACTCCGCAAAGACAAAGGCTTAAATCTGGAAGAACTATCAAAGCTGACGGGCATTTCTAAATCAGCCCTTGGCAGTTATGAAAAAGAGGATTATAAGGAAATCAATCATGGCAACCTTATCACGCTGGCAGACTTCTATGGGGTTTCCGTCGATTATCTGCTGTGCCGGACAGAGAACAGGGAGCAGATCAACACGCCACTGACGGAGCTGCATTTGAACGATGAGATGGTGGCACTGCTGAAAAGCGGTCGGATTAACAACCGTCTGCTCTGCGAACTTGCCACCCATAAGGACTTTATCAAGTTTCTTGCGGACATTGAGATTTATGTGGACGGGATTGCCACCATGCAAATCCAAAATCTCAACTCCCTTGTTGATACCGTCCGGCATGAAATTATTGAACGGTATCGCCCCGGCGAAGATGACCCGCATTTGAAGGTGCTGCAAGCCGCACATATCAGTGATGATGAGTATTTCAGTCACATGGTTCTGGATGACCTCAACCTGATTATCCGGGATATTCGGGAATTCCACAAAAAGGACAGCGAGAGTGCGCCCCAAACTACCGTTGCCGATGAACTGAAAGAAAATCTGGAAGCGGTCGAAAATTTCAAGGGCAGTCGAGATGAAAAACTGGTTATCCTTTACTGCAAGCAGCTTGGTATCAACTATAAAAACCTGTCAGAAGAAGAATTTCGCTGGTTCATTCGTATTCTCAAAAAATCAAAGAAAATGGGAACGCCTATCAGCCAGAGGAAAAAACGGTAAAGGAAAACCGCTGTTGCATGGTTTGTTGGATTCCATGTAGCAGCGGTTTGTGCTGTGGTTATTATTTCATTCGTTTTCTTAATATTCGGCGATAATTTGTTTCTCCCTTTGGTGCGTCCTGTATAATTTCCAACACACCATCTTCAAGCATTTTATCAATGCGATTGGAAATCCATACATCACTAATTCCAAGTTGATATTTTCCTAAAACATTACCTATGACAATAGCCATTTTGAATTGCTCTGGCTGTTCCGCAATTTCACGAAGAATGAAACTATCATATATATCTTCTGAAACGCTTTGCAATTTACCATTTAACATTGCACGCAAAGGTGCATTTTCATTTTGAAGTTGATTCCATTTCATAGTACAAGCTGAAAGAAATACAGGATTAGCTTTCTCTTGTAGAGTTATATAGTTTCCCCATTCGCCAGGAGAGACCTCGCCCCATGCTATTTTGGATGTCATAGTATTTTCTTTTCCATATTCCCATGTAGGTAACTTAACCAAATAAATTGTTGTCTGGCAGTTTAATGGTTGAAGTTGTTTCATAAGCCAATACATACCACAAAGCTCATCTGGATTATAGCTATACCAAATGCGAATTTCTTCCCCAGCTACATATCGTTCAATCACTGAGGTCAATGTAGTTTTAATTTTCTGTATTTTTTCTTCAACCTGATAATCTAAATCCTCTACAAAGCAGACAGACAGCATTTTCTTGAAAATATTTTTCCGCTGTTCGCCAATTCCATTATCAGAAATATCTCCCACACTAAGAACCATATCAAAACAATAAACATCACTGCTCTTGCCTCCCAATGGAATAGCATTCTCCCAAGCAATGCGTTCTTGTTCCTGTGCTTGAAGCTGTGCCTTTTTCATTTCATCTGAAGATGGAACACTCCCGTCTTCGTGCCTCATAAATATTGAAACAGCACTTCCTCTATACTTTCCCTTGCCGTAAGTTTGGGCAATTTTCAAACTTCCACAGGCACTTTCACCAAATACAATTTCAATCATCTTATATACCTCCGATTTAATTGCTCCCGTTATGAATAAATCATCTCATACAAAACAATTTCTTCTGCCCTGTTGTGAATGTTATTGCAACGCTGCACCCATTCCATTTGTCGGGTACACTTCAATTCCTCTGTCACGCCCTCGGTAGCTTTCATCTGCTCCATGATAGTGTCTAACCGTTTTTGTGCCTGTTCATTCAGGTCTGCAAGATATGTCAACAATTCTCCGGTCAGTATCAATGTATTCAATCTGGCTGGGTGGACTTCTCTTAAATATTCCCGGTGCATTCGTCCGTACTTTCCGATAGGGCGGTGTTCCTCCGGCAGTTTCAAGCCTGGAATGTAGTAATCTCCGACAAGGATATAATCAATTCCGTTTTCCGTTATTCTTGGTTTCAATTCGCTCATGTTCCTTACCTCCTGTGGAAGCAGGCTCGTCTGGTACTAACTCAATCACATCAGTAATCTCACAATTCAGAGTTTCACAGATACGGGCTAATGTATCCATGCTGATGTGCTTTCCCTCTTTGCTCATGTTGGCAATCATATTTGTTGTCATACCAGCAGCAAGCCTTAAATCCTCTTTTCTCATATCACGCTCTAACAGTGTGTGCCAGAGTGGTTTATAGCTGATGTGCATATTGTTTTCCTGCCTTTCTATCCATACCACCGGGGCGGTTGCCCCGGCAGGAACTTTTCTCTTATTATAACACCAATCTTGTGAAATCACAATTTATTCTTGTAGCCTGCCGCTGATACCGTCTGGATTGTGCATTCCCTTTCTTTTTGTTCCCTTTAATTAGCCATGAACTGCTTCATGCCCTGGGATTTCGCACCCGGATTGTCGTTACCATATCCCTCCAGAAGATTGATAACGCCCCAAATACCTAAGCCTGCTCCAAGAGCGATAACAAGGGTCTGCAATACGCCTACTGCGCTGTTGAAAAATGCCATATAATTTCCTCACTTTCTGCCGCTTTGCGGCGATAAAAATTGTTTGTTTTTGGTTTTGGGTATGAAAAAAGCCGCCTATGTTTGGCGGCTGTCCCCGCGCTGCTTAAACTGCTGCGGCGCGGCGGTATTCAGTTGTCATTTTTGTAAGGGTTGATACGCTGCGGCTTCCTGCCGCGCCCCAAGTAGGGGCGCGTACCATATAGCCAATGTTTACAGTTCGGATAGATTACCACCTCCTTTACGGTGCTGCGTCCTCCTGTACGTCGATTTCATAGTAGTCAAATACTTCGTCCGGCTTTACGATAGCGGGGCGGCGTTTGATGTGCTTTTCCATATCAAAGGCGTTTTTCGGGTCTGCGTCGGACAGGTACTTGTATTTCGGGTGCTTCGTGATGTCGAATTTATCAGAGAAGAACGGGCGCACACCTCTAAGCTGCAAGATACATTTCCCGCCGTCCATGACCGCGATTTCGTCCTGCGTCATAAGCTCTTTGCCTAACTTCTGATAGTTCAGCCCATGCGAAAGCTCCCGCCCTCTGGTTTCGGAAGTGTTGAAGCTGTCAATCGTTTCTTTGCCTAAGATTTCCGATATTTCTTTGAGCGTCGTTTTTTCCTTGCCGCCCAAGAAAAGGGTCGTGTCGCAGTTGCCTACAATCGTGTCGGCGTTGTCCTTGTAGATTGCCTTTAGCTGCGACTGTGATTGCAAAATAATAGAAGCCGATATTTCGCGGCTTCGTATGGTCGCTATGAGCTTTTCAAACTTCGGGATTTGACCGATATTTGCAAATTCATCTAACAGGCAGCGTACATGAACAGGCAGCCGCCCGCCGTAAACGTCGTCGGCTTTATCGCATAACAGGTTGAAAAGCTGCGTGTAGAGAATGGAAACAACAAAATTGAAAGTGTCGTCGGTGTCGGAGATGATAACGAACAATGCCGTTTTTCTATCTCCCAAAGTGTCAAGCTCCATTTCGTCGGTTTCCATGAGTTCGCGCAGTTCCCGTATGTCAAAGGGGGCTAACCTTGCGCCACAGGAAATAAGGATTGATTTAGCGGTCTTGCCCGCCGCAAGTTTGTACTTCTTGTACTGCTTGACTGCAAAATGCTCCGGGTCTTTTTCTTCCAGACGTTCAAACATGAGGTCAACCGGGTTCTTAAAGTCCTCGTCGTCCTCGCGGGCTTCCGACGCATTTATCATTTCAAGCAGCGTCGTAAAGTTCTTTTCCTCGTCGGGGGCTTCGTACCAGATATAGCCGATAAGCGCGGTATAGTAGAGCTTTTCGGCTTTTACCCAAAAATCCTCGCCGGATTTCTCCCCGTCGCCTTTGGTGTTGGCGATAATGGTATTGACTAACTTCAAAATGTCCTTTTCGCTCCGCAGATAGGCAAAGGGATTGTATTTCATGGATTTTTTGAAGTTAATCGTATTCAGCACTTTGATTTTGTACCCGCCCCGCTGCAAGAGCTTCCCACACTCGATTAAGACGGTGCCTTTCGGGTCGGTTACTACATAGCTGCTGTGCATTTGCATTAAATTCGGCTTTACGAAAAAGCGGGTCTTGCCGCTGCCGGAACCGCCGATAACAAGAATGTTTTTGTTTCTTGCATACTTCGGCTGCTTCGGGCGGCTGCTCATCATCAGCCTTTCGGTCTGCGTCAGCAACACGTTATTTTCAAAAACGGGGTCGATATACGGCTTTATATCCTCCGCACCGCCCCATGAAGCGTTTTGTCAAGTGCTTTTTAGAGTTATTGACGCGACATATGCTCTTTTTTCCACGATAAAGCCCCACGCGGTCATACATGGGGCTGTGGGATTATGGTTGAAGTGGCGAAGTGGCAAAGTGGCAAGGTATCTGGGTTTTGCCACTTGGATTTTGCCAGTTCACTTTTTTAGGGCGTGATACCATGCTGCGCCGATACGCTTTGAGGTAATGCGCCCGTCAAGGTTTTTCTTTGCCGCCCGGACAGTACGGGCAGAAATTCCCGCGTCGGCTGCGGCTTTCTCTATGTCCTCGCTGGCAAGTTCTTTTCCGTCTGCCAGTAGGTCAAGTATCAGCTTTTCAGCCTGTTCGGTTTTGGTGGCGTTGTTGCCGCCCGCGCCGGACAGCAGCTCGTCGGCAGTTATATCATATTCGCCTATCCACTCAAAGCCTGTTTCCGGGTCAAGGCAAAAGGCAACGGGCTTTCCCTCCGGCGCAAGGGAAGATTTGTCGTGAATGATAACACGCACATTCGGCTCACGCTTCACGCGCCCGATTAAAAGGACGCTCCTTGCTGCGGCTCTAAAGTCGATAGAACCTAAGCCCCTGTATGCGCTCTGTCCTCCGGCAGCTTTGTTAAGGTGTCCGATAAGGATAACGGCGCACCCGGTACGCTCCGCAACTTCGGCAAGGCGGCGAAAAATGGGGCGCACCTCGTTTGCCTTGTTCATGTCGGCTTTGTCGCCCATATACGCCTGTATGGGGTCAAGGATAATCAGACGCGCCCCGTTCTGTATGATTGCTTTCTCTATGCGCTCGTCGGACAGGGTAAGCTCCCGTTTTGCTTCATCAATCACAAGCACCCGGTCAAGGTCTGCGGCGGCTTCTATCAAGCGGGGTTTGACGGTATCTCCCAAACCGTCCTCGGCGGTCTGATAAATAACTTGAAACGGCTGTATGGGCTTCATGCCCGGAAGCGTCCCGCCAGTGGTACAGGCAGCGGCAAGGCGCAGCGCAAAGGTGGTCTTTCCCTCGCCGGGGTTGCCCTGTACTATGGTTACTTTCCCAAAGGGGATATACGGCTCCCATAGCCATTCAACGGTCTGTGTGTCAACCTCGCTCATGCGGATAATCTCAACGGTTTCTTCCTGTGGCGGTTCTTTCAATCCATAGACAGCTTCCCGCAGATATTTCCCGTCTGTGATTTCGCCCCGGCGCGTCTGCACCTCGTTCCAGTCTTTGAAAAGAGGGATAAGGCGGTGGACGGTCAAGCCCTCCGGCATAAGCTCCACAAGGCGGCTACAAGCGTCGTTTCCGGCTTGGTCGCTGTCAAGGCAGAGATATACGGTCTTGATGTTCGGGCGGTCAGAGAGAAAGCGCATAAGGGCTTTATCTCCCACGCCACCCAGCGCAAGATAGCTTTGCTTCTGCCAGTCCTTTTTGAACAGACAGAGAAAAGATAACAGGTCAATAGGGGCTTCAAAGACAAACAATCTTTCGCCCTCGCCCCGATAGCAGAAGTTAAAGGCTTTGTCGCTGCCTTTCACATCAAGCCGGAAGTTCCCGGCTGTGCCGCGTTGGTGGGCGTATCGTGGTACTCCGTCCTCGTCCCGTCCTACGAATACGGCGTTATGGTGGGCGGCTTCCTCGTAAATATCCCCGGTGGAAAAGAAAAAGCCCGACACATCTTCATCAATGTGGCGGGCGGCTGTGAGGAAGTTCCTCGCTATGTGGTTGTCGGTGTTGTGGGGCGGCAGTCGAAAGTCAGAAAAGGACGCGGGGCTTGGTCTGTCCGGCGGCGGTGCTGCGCCTTTTTCTCCTGTCAGCAGTTCTACGGCTTCGGTAAAGCTCTTTCCGAAAAACTCCATGACAAAATCAATGGGTGCGCCGCCTTTGCTCTGGCTGTGCCTGTACCATTTGTTTCCCCGAATAGTCAAGCTGTCATGCCGTTTCCAGCGGTATTCCTGTCCGGCGCGGGTAAGCTGCTCGCCCTGTCCTTGCAGAAAAGAAACAAGGTCGGCTTGGTTGGCGCAGTCTATTTGTTCTTGGGTGTAATACATAAAATTTCAACTCCTTTCAGCGGTCTATATCGTGCCGCTTGGTGCGGCTCTGTGTTTGCTCCGGCTGCTCGGCTTTCAGCGCAATATCGACGCACTTGCGTATCTTCTGAAGCTCGGCAACTTCGGCGCGGGTAGCTTTCAGTTTGGTGTAGTCAGTATCTCTCTGCTCTTTGAGGTCGGCGTATTCCTGTTTCCATTTGGAGATAGGCAGCGTCTTTGTATCCGTCAGATTTGCATGGAGATAGCGGCTTGCTGCGTTCCATAAGGTCAGCTCGGCGCGGTGGGCTTCCTCATACTTATCCCGTTTGTTCGTCCAGCCGTTTTTCAGCTTTTTTAGTTCGGCATGAATGGGCTTATACTGCAAATAATTCTCTCCGTTCTCTATCAGCTTTTGCAGCTCTTTCATGCGCTGCTCGGCGGCTTTCATTCCCTCCCGGATAGAAAAGGCTTCATCACTGACAGAGGAAAGAGAAGCGTCCAACTCGTCAAGTGTAGAGATACCATGCTCCGCAAGATAATTGGCTGCCTGTGATATGGTTTTCAGTTCGTCGGCTGCGTGTTGGTGCTGCCAGCTCTGCGAATACTTCCGGCTCTTTTCCCTCTGAACGCCCAAATACTTCATCAGAAGATTTGCAAGGTTCGGAGATTTTGGCGGTTGTTGTTTTCTTGGGGAAGTTTCCCACGCCGCAAGCAGTCCGGCAATCCATTCTTTGAGGTTGCCGATCTGCGCCCGGATTTCCTTTATCAGTCTGTTTGATTTGCGGATAGCCCGGTTCAGTTCGCCTTTCTCGGTGGCTATGCCTTTCTTCTCCATTTGACAGGCGGCTACGCCCATGTGGACAGTAGGTATCTCGTCAATTCCTCTCTCGGCGTTGCTGCGGTGGTCGATACGCTCTGTGCTTCCGGCGCGTTCAAGATAGCTGTTTGAAATATCAGCCCACGCTTTGCGCCACAAGAGGGCGTTGCCTTTGTCGTTCCAGCCTGTGAGGTCAACCTTGTGGGTCTTGTATCTGCCATTCGGCAAGCGTATGCGCTCCCCGTTTTCATCAAGGTCATATTCCTTTTTAGACTTCGCCGCCCACGCGCCGCGCTCGTCAAGTGGTCGCATGGTCAGCATGATATGACAATGGGGGTTGCCGCTGTCGGTGTCATGGATAGCAAAATCCACGCACATTCCTTTAGAAACAAATTGAGAGGAACAGTATTCCCGGACAAGCCGTATCTGTTCCTCTCGTGATAATTCTATGGGGAGTGCTGCGTCAATCTCACGCGCAAGCTGGGCGTTCCCGGCTTTCTCATAAAGTTCCACGCTGTTCCATAGGGTAGAACGGTCAGAGAAAGAGGGCGGGGCATGGGGCGGCAGCATGATTTCGGTATGGACAACGCCGCCTTTGCGGGTGTAGTCGTGGGTCATTCCGTCCCACTCGTTTGTCAGCTTTTCGCCGCTTCGGTAGGCGGCTGCGGCAACTGCTGATTTGCCTTTGCCCCGACTGACTATGCTGATGTTACAATGGTAAATGGCTATGGGTATCACCTCCAGTATAGCGGATATAAAACTTGTGGAAAATGAATAGCTTGCGTAGCAAGGTGTTCGGTTTCCGCAAGTACACAAAAGGGTAGACAGCGCAAGCTGTCGCAGGGGAAGTGTAGCGTCCCCTGTCTGCGGCAAAGCCGCCAATCGTAGCGCGGGGTAAAATCCCTGTGCTTAAGATAAAGCCCTCGGCAGAGCGCACACGCCCGTTAGGGTGTATAAGTGCGCCCTTAGTGTCTAAGGGATTTATTCAGCGTTCCCGTTCTCGGCTCGTTTTTTCAGATATTCCCGTACCAGCTCACTCGTCAGTGCAAACCTAAGAAGTGCTGCGGCTTCCTCGTCGCTCATGTTCTTTGCTTCCGGCACAATGCTTTCAAAGACTGCGCCTCGGACAATAAGGCGGTGGCTGCGTGTCCGGCGTTCCTCTTGCGACAGCTTTTGCCGCAGCACCTTTTCCCGGTTCTCAAACTGCCGGATTTTCTTTTTTCCGTCCTCGATTTCGGCTTGCAGTTCCTCGCGGGTTTTCTCTCTTGGCTTTGTCATGGTTGATCGCTCCTTTCTGCTCATAGCATAGAAAAGAGCAGCCGTTTTTGTGTGAAAAAGGCTGCTCTCATTGAATTATTTGGTTTGTATTTATATCGGTAACTACGAAAACTTATTGACTTATGCTTTCTAAAGGGAAAGTAACACTCCAATTTCCTTCGATATGTGTATCGCTCGTAACAAAATATCCATATACTTTATATTGGGTTAAATCAACATCTGACAAATCATAAACATATTCCACATACCGTTCTTGATGTTCACTATCAGTAGAAAATGCAATATTTGCGATACAGTGGATTTCCTCTCCTTTGTCATTTTTGAAATAGATATAGCCATGATTATCCGTTTCTAAACTATCCTCGTACTTGACTTGTATATGCAATTTCCCATCCACATATCCCATGGCTGTAATATCTACCTCAGCAATAGGGGAACACAGAATACCTGTTGTTTTCAATGCCTGAAAATTGTTTTCCATTTCATTGTAGTTTGTTCCCCCACCACCCCAAATTTGAGTCGGGGTAATTGTTTTTGGTGTAGCACTAATTTGGGTCAAATCCAAATCTGTCAATATCGCATCATATTCCTGCTTATTGCTCAGCATTTCTCGGACACAAAAAGTAATTTTCTCACCAATAATGTCTTTTTCATTCCATTGTGATATAGAAATTAGGAAAGTGGCGGTTTTTGTTTCGGTGTCATAGCTTATATTTTCACACGAACTGCTACAATCAAAAGGTGTATTGATACTAAAGCTATCAAACAAATCTGTCGTTTCATCAATTCTATCTCCGTCAATATCTTGTACGGAAATAAAAATCTTTGCTTCGCTACCCTCAACATAAGCCGAAATTACTTCAAACTTAATCCCATTATCCTCGCAGGACATACTAACAGGCTTTAACTTTTGGGCAATTGCCGGAGATACCTTGTAGAGTAGATTATAAGCTGGTCCAAAATCTGCTGCCGCTAATGCTGGAACAGACATGGTAAAAACAAGGAGCAAACTGGCTACCATAGCTCCCCATTTAATCCAAATGGGCTTCTTGACCTTTTTCTTATAGTTAAGGGCTTCGTCAATGTATTTGTTGTCAAGCTCGCTCATAGCGTCGGAAAACTTCTTTGCGTTCATATAAAGACCTCTCTTTCAATTAAATATTGTTTCATCTTTTCGCGGATACGGGTCAGCCGGACAGAGACATTTTTCTCTGAAAGCCCCACAACCTCGGCTATGTCTTTGTAGCTGTCAGAAAACCAATAGCGGCGCATGAAAATAACGCGGTTTTCAGTAGTCAGCGTATCTAAAAAACTTTCAATGATACGGGCTAATTCTTTAGCTTCAATTTCTGCTTCTACTGTGTGAGTATCTGCTACATAGGTTTCAATTTCCTCCAAAGCAATCGTGTAATGGCTGCTTCGTTTGGCTGCTTCCTTTCTCCAATAAATTTTGATTGAAATGTTCCGAACGATTTTCAGAACATAGGATAAAAGTGGGTTAGGTCGTGCAGGGGGAATAGTGTTCCATACACCTAAATAAGCGTCGTTTACACATTCCTCTGCGTTCTGCCTACTTCCTACGATATGATAGGAAAGATTGTGGCAGACTGTTCCGTATTTTATATCCAACTCCCGTATGCCTTGTTCTGAACGTTCAAAAAACATTTCTATGATTTTTTCATCCTCTATCATTGCACCGCCTCCTCTCCGGCTTCACCTATATACTACGGTTTTAACGACGAATACTACATCAAATCTCAAACTTTTTCAAAAAATTATACCACACTTCGCGTGAGATTGCTTGCGTTAGCTTTCGCCGCTTCGCTGGCGGCTCTCCGGCGTTGCTCATTGTATGGGGCGGTCAGACGGAAAGAGAAACGCCCCTTTGCAATATCAAACTCCATGCAGCCTGTTTCGTGGTCTGTGTCGGTCTGGTAGCACTCGTCGGGGTACTGCTCGGCATAAGCGGCAAGCCGCTTTTTGAGGTTGGTGTTGTGGGTGCGGATATGGATAAGGGGGTCTTTCTCGTCAAACCATATATCGGTGGTCTTTTCCTGTTTGGTAAGCCCTGTTCTCATGCAAGCTCCTTTCTGCGTCCCTGTTACGCAATAGGGGTGTTTTTCGGGTGTTTTCCTCGGCTCTTGACTTGGGGAAAACTGCGTTTTTGACGATAAAAACCGCCCAAACGGGGAATGTATCGTCGGGGCGGCTGTTATCGCAAGATTTCTGTTTTTTCCGGCTCTTGACCGTCAGACGCAGAAAAACGCAGACTGTCGGCAAGTATCGTTTTCAGCAGCTTGTCGGAGAATGTTTCTGTGGCGTTGTGGTTAAAAAACAGCTCCGCAACAATGGTCTGCCCGTTTCTCTGTGTCGTGATAACTCCGTCCGGTTTGGTCGGCGGGGTGGGTGTTCCTTTCTTTTCTGTCAATAGGTTACTCCTTTCTCCGGGCGTAAAAAAGGGACTTCCCGTAGTTCGGAAAATCCCTCTATGATGTTGCTATTCTGTTTTATGGTGCGGACAGTGCGGCGGCAGCCTGCGCCTTTTTCTTCGCCCGATATTCCCGCGCTTTGATACGGTCGTACTCCCGCCTCTTTTCAAGATTTCTCGCCCGGTATTCTCTTGAATAGTTGCGGTGGTAGGCGCGGCTCTTTTCCTTTCTTGCTTCTTCGATTTCCTCACGCATTTGCCGGATTTCCTGCTCTGTCGGCTCTGCAAGCTGTGTCAGTTCATTTTCAAATCTGCCGATATGGTTAAAATATATCCCGATATGCTGAATAGCCTGTTTCGCCCTTTTCTTGTCACGCTCATGCACTTCAATCCGGCTGATAAACTCGTTGAGGATAGTCGGGGTAAGGTCGGTAAAGTCAGCGTAACGGTCTATCAGCTTTACAAACTTCTGCGCCCGTCCTCCCGCGTTCTCAAAAGCGGATAGCTGTTCCCTAAGCTGTTCAAGCTCGGCTTTCAGTGAGTAGTATTCTTCGGAATACTTCTGCGACATCTGCTCATAGCGGTCTTGTGGGATAGTACCCAGCGCGTTGTCCTCATAAAGTTTATTCAGCACCTTGTCAATCTGTTCAAGGCGCGTCGTGATTTGCGGGATACGCTTCTGCTGTTTCTTTGTCTTGTCGGTCTGCTGCATGGCAAGGCTCTTTTTCACTAAGGCTTCAAACTCTGCCCGGTTGCTGATAGAGTATTCCGCGATTTTTTTCAGCACATCTGCGACGGTCTGCATAAGCAGATCCGCGTCCATGATGTGCGGGGAGCTGCACTTGGGATTTTTGGCTTTTCCCTTGTGGTACTCGCTGCAATAGGCAACATGGCGCTTGCCGCCGTTTCGGTAATCTATGCGAATGTGCATTTTTGCACCGCAGTCTTTACAGAAAAGCAAGCCGGACAGAGGGTGGATTTCTCCGTCCCCGTTGGGGCGTTTGACAGGTGCGTTTTCCAAAATCCGCTGCACATTTTCAAAGTCGGTGCGGTCAATAATCGGCTCATGCACATTTTCTGTGATGTGCCACTGGCTTCTGTCTACATAGTGGTTTCGCTTATCCCGGAAATGCTTTGTGGTCTTGAAGTTGACTACATCGCCGCAATACTCCTGCCGCGTGAGGATATGGGTCAGCGTGGCTTTGTTCCACTTGTAACGGTTATCCTCGTTGAGCGTCTTATTTTTACAAGTTCCCCGCCCGCGGTCTTTCATGTAGAAAGTGGGGGTTGGGATTTGCTCCTGTGTCAGATATACGGCGATTTGGTTTCGGTTTTTCCCGTCCAAAAACAGACGGAAAATAAGGCGTACAACCTCGGCGGCTTCCTCGTCGATTATCCAAAAATCCTTGTTGTCCGGGGCTTTGATATAGCCGTAAGGGGCTTCGGTGGCAATCGGCTTTCCACTCATGCCTTTGGTCTTAATGCCCGTTTTCACTTTCTTGCTGATGTCCTTTGCGTACCACTCCGACATGATATTGATAAAGGGGGCAAACTCTAATGTGTCGGGGTTTTCGCTGTCTATACCGTTGTTGACTGCGATAAAGCGTACATTGTTCCGTCTGAAAATCTCCATAGCGTTGCCAACTTGGAGATAGTCGCGCCCCCAGCGGGTAAGGTCTTTCATAATGCAGACACCGATTTTGCCGCTTTCCACATCTTCAATCATGCGGGAATAAGCGGAACGGTCAAAGAACCTGCCGCTTTCGTCGTCGTCAATGTAGTGGCGGATATTGGTTAGGTGCTGTCCTTTGGCGTAGTTCTCTAAAAAGATTTTTTGGTTCTGTATGCTGTTGCTCTCGCCGCCGTCCCTGTCTTCGTCGCCTACGGAAAGGCGGGAGTAAAGGGCTGTGATTTTATTGTAATTGCTCATGTGCATATCCTCCTGCGTCCATAAAGTCGTTGTTTACAGTTAAGATTATGCACTCCAACGCGCGGAACCGTATTCCATGCCTTTTCGGTATTTCTTCGCGTTTTTGCCTTTCATGTAAACGGCAAGCCGGATAATGACCGCCCCCGCAACGCCGATAAGCAGATCGGCGGGGTGCAGGCTCGGCGCGATACTGGAAAAGGCAGCGGCAAAGCCTGTACCAAGCTGCAAGAGTTTTTCGCTTGCGTCTGCGCCGGGGGTAAGGCGTATTGCTGCGCCTATCTTGTCAAAGAGATAGACAAAGAGCAGATAAGGCAGATTGAGGATAAGCAGCTTTTTAACTTCCTGCTTCATAGCGATACCTCCCTGTCCTTGTTCTTTACTTTGTCCCGCTGTGCGTTTAAGCCCGCCGCCTTTTCTTTCAGAGAGGAAAGCAGCTTGCGGATAGAGGGCTTTTTCTCCTGTGTCAGCTTCTTTGCGGAAAATTCCTTAAAGGCTGCGGTCAGCACGTCAGCGTCGCGCCCTTTGAAAAATACAAGGTAGCGGGGCGGACTTTCTGTCGTGTCCTTTTTCAGCGCAAAGTCGATACCGTACTTTTTCGCCGTACTCTCAAAGGCTTTGATATTGCCCTCGGTAATCTCAATGTTGGAAACGCCCGCGTTCTGCTTCATAAGCTGCTTTAAGGTCTGCTTGCCCTGCGGCGTTTTGTCTTTCTGCTTCTTCATCTGTGCAAGCAGCGTTTTCATAGCCTTTTGAAGCGTCTGCGCGGTCAGCTTCCCGGTCTTGATGTAAAGGGCTATGGTCTTTTCGTTGATTTCATCTTGCATTTACCGTCCTCCTTTCGCGGTAGTCTGATAGTGTTAGGGTGGTACGCCGCTGCGGTAGCCGCCCATAGGCTTTAGATACGGACGCGCAAGCCGTTCAAATCCTCGGCGCGGATACCCACAAGGTACCATTCCTGCGCCGCGCTCATTTCAATGCGGGTCGGCTTCCATTTGCCGCCTGTGAATACGTCGAAACACTCCCCGCAATGCAAACCGCCGTAATAGTCGGCAATGTCAAAACGAATGTCGTAGCGGTCGGTCTGTTCGTCAAAAATCAAAGCTCCTGTTTTCTGTGCCATGTGGTAATCCTCCTTTAGATTTTGCCTGTCGCTATATCGTGAGCGACAAGGGCGGTATAGTAGCTGTCAATGGTATTCGGCGCATTGAACAGCACCGCTTTAAGGTACTGTTTGATATTGCGGATTTTGGTGGTATTCTCTTTCATGCAGTCAAAGACAAATTCAATGTGACTGCTGTTCAGCTTCATAAACTTTGCCTTGACAAGCTCTGCCGGGTAATCGTCCCCGGCGATACGGATTGTCTTTCTCTTGCTGCATACCGTTTCAAGGATAATCGAAACAATTTCGTCTAAGCGGTCTTTGTCTACCTGCCCGTAGCGTACAAAATGGTCGTACTCGATATTGTCCTTGATGATTTCCTCATAAACGCTGTATGCGTCTGTCGCTTCCTTTCGTTTCCGTTCCGGCGGCGTAGCCGCTTCCCCGTCGTAAGGCAAGGGATTTAGGGAATGGATAGGAATGGAATCGGTACTTGATAAATCCGTATTTGATTTTTCTTTTTTGGGTAAGTCAGTCTTTTGTATATCTTTATTTAATTGCATTGGATTTTCCAACGTAGGTTTTTCCTGCGTAGGTTTTTCCAACGTTGGATTATCCAATGTTGGATTTTCCAATGTAGGTAAATCCGATACAGGCGGGGTCTGCGGCTGCTCAAAGATTACATAGTCTGTGCCGCGCAAGCGTCCTTTCTCGTCGCGCTCCCTTGAACGCACGATATATCCGGCGCGTTCCAGTTCCTTAACGGCTTCCCGGATAGCGTCGATTTTCTCCCGGTTGATAAAGGACAGCCCCGCAAGGGTATAGTCCCAATCCTCCGGCAAGGACAGCATTTGCGATAGCAGCCCCTTTGCCTTTAGGGATAGCTCTTTGTTCCGTAGGTGGTGGTTGCTCATAACCGTATAGCCCTTGTTGCGCTCCACTCTGAAAACTGCCATAGCTTCATCACTCCTTTGCTGCATACCTGTTACGCAATAGAAACGCGATTTTGAGGGTTTAGGTATCAATCCCTTATCCGCTGAAAACCGCGCCCACAAAGCCGCGTAAATCAAGGGCTTTTTCATGCCTACTGCGTAACAAAGGGCATGAAAAAAGCGGCGTTCCTGTTCTTCCTTGTGGGAAGTGAGAAACGCCGCTTGTGCGGTGCGTTATTCTGCTTCTTCGGCTATGAGGTCTTGTATGACTTCGCCAAAGTCTGCCGTAAAGGAAAAAATGAAGTATTCCAAAACGGCGGGGTCTGCGTCCATAGGCTCGGCTTCCTCGGAAAAGGGCAAGCCCATAAGCCCATAGAGCATTTTTATGATTTTGAACAGCTTTCCCCGGTCGGCGGGGGTGTTCATGGTAACAAGTACGTCGGTCAAGCGGTTTACGGTTTCCATGTCGCCGCCTGTCGTTACCCATACCATTTCTGCGAATGGCTGCGTGATTGCTCCGGTTACAAGGTTTACCTTATCCTTGCTGATTTCGCCGGACGGGAGTATAATACCCTTGTCTAAAAGTACGTTTTTCATGTCGTCCTCCTATAATCTGTGGTGCCAAAATGGTGCCCGGTCTTACAAAATCATCTTATACGGAGATACGGCAAGATAAATGACGATACGCGGAAAACCTTGATTTTAAGCCATTTTCGCAAGGTTTTATAAACACTTGCGCGGGCTTATAAGAAGATTTCCGGCTATCAAATCAATAAAAAATATGTAATTTTGACTGCAGCATTCTGTATTTCAGGATGCTGCTTTTTTGTGTTCTTATCTACACAACATAAATTGTACTTATTTTAATACACTATTGACAAATTCTGTCATTTCTTGTAATATCATATAAAACATATCGAATAACTATGAAAAGTAGAGAATGCAAAAAACTACTGGTACTTTAAAGGAGATGAAACATGATCAGAAAATTATTTGCCTTTGGTCTTGCAGTTGTACTGGCACTGATGCCGGTACAGGCTTTTGGAAAAACGGTGTCTATCACTAATGTTTCCTATGATCCTACCAGAGAGATGTTTGAACAGTATAATAAAATATTTGAAGACCACTGGAAGGAGAAGACCGGGGATGATGTGGAAGTGATACAGTCCCATGGCGGTTCAGGGAAACAGGCACTTGAGGTAGCCAATGGTCTGGATGCAGATGTGGTAACCCTGGCACTGGAATATGATATTGAGTCTATTGAAAACGCAGGGCTGATCAAGGCAGGATGGAAAGATAAATTTGATAATGACAGTTCTCCTTATACATCCACTATCGTATTTCTGGTGAAGAAAGGAAATCCCAGGGATATCAAAGACTGGGACGACCTGACGAAAAAAGGAGTGGGAGTAGTAACACCAAATCCGAAAACCTCCGGCGGTGCCAGATGGAACTACATGGCAGCGTGGGCTTACGCAGATAAAAAGTATGGTGGCGATGAAGCGCAGATGAAGGAATTTATCAAGAAACTTTACCGGAATGTGGTGGTTCTTGACTCAGGCGCAAGAGGCGCAACGACCTCTTTCGTGGAGAACGGACAAGGAGATGTGCTGGTTGCGTGGGAAAATGAAGCTTATCTATCCATGCGGGATTATCCGGATGAGTATGAGATTGTTACTCCAAGCGTAAGCATTCTGGCACAGCCTTCTGTGGCGGTGGTAGATGAAGTGGTGGATTACAGAGATACAAGAGATGTGGCAACTGAGTATTTGAATTATCTGTATTCCGACGAAGCACAGGAGATTGCAGCAGAGAATTATTTCCGCCCCACCAATGAGAAAATCCTGAAGAAGCACAGTGATACGTTTGATCTGAATATAAATCTGGCAAATATCAGTGATTATGGCGGATGGGATAAAGTGCAGGAGAAACATTTCACAGATGGCGGAATTTTCGATCAGATTTATGAGAGATAAAGGAAGACAAGATGAAGCAAGAGCATAAGCACAGACAGAATATATGAGACAGGAGAGGTGGTAATTGATTATGAAAAAAAGAAATAAACCGGTGATTCCAGGGTTTGGGCTCTCCATGGGAATTACCATTTCCATATTGAGTCTGGTAGTTCTGATTCCCCTGGCAAGCCTGGTGGTCTACACAGCGAAGCTGAGTTTTAAAGATTTTATCGAAACCATCACAAGGGCCAGAGTGCTGGCATCCTTTTATACCAGTTTTGTATGTGCTTTTGCAGCAGCAGTAATAAATGGAATTATGGGAACTATTCTTGCGTGGGTGCTTGTGAAATATGATTTTCCGGGCAAGAGACTTATGGATGGGGTGATCGAACTTCCCTTTGCTCTTCCCACAGCGGTAGCAGGTATTGCACTGACATCCCTGACCTCAGATTCGGGAATTGTCGGCAGCTTTTTTGCAGGATTCGGTATCAAGATCGCATACACAAGAATAGGTATTACAGTGGCTATGATATTTGTAGGAATACCGTTCGTTGTGCGAAGTGTACAGCCGGTTCTGGAAAAGATGGATAATTCTTACAGCGAGGCAGCAGGAGTGCTGGGAGCAAAGAAAACAACTATCTTCTGGAAGGTCATTTTTCCGGAACTGAAGCCCGCGATCTTTGCGGGAACCGGACTTGCGTTCGGAAGATGTCTGGGTGAATATGGAAGTGTTGTATTTATCGCAGGAAATAAACCCTATTATACAGAAATCACACCGCTGGTTATTATGTCAGAGCTTCAGGAATTTGATTATTCAAGTGCAACGGCAATCGCACTTGTGATGTTGGCAGTTTCATTTTTCATTCTGTTTCTTAACAGTATGATACAGCAGAGAAATGCAAGAATTTTAAGAGGAGGAAATGCCTGATGGACAACAATGAAAAGACTTCGGAGAAAATTACAAAATGGCTGCTTGTCGGGATCAGTGTTCTGTTTCTGGCAGTCATGCTCCTTCTTCCTCTGATCACTGTGATCACAGAAGCATTGCGGAGCGGATGGAAGGTCTATGCAGCTGCAGTGACAGATGAGTACACCATCAAAGCACTTCTTCTTACAGTGAAGGCAACACTCTTTGCAGTTGTTTTTAACACTGTTTTTGGTGTTTTTGCAGCCTGGGCACTGACGAAGTTTCAGTTCAGGGGTAAAAAGCTTCTCACTACCCTGATCGACCTTCCGGTTACTATTTCCCCTGTTATTGCAGGTTTGATCTTTCTTCTGATTTTCGGACGACAGAGTCCTGTTTACTTTTTTCTCATGAAGTTAGGGATTAAAGTTGTATTCTCTGTACCGGGAATCATTATTGCAACTGTATTTGTAACCTTTCCTTTTATTTCCAGAGAACTGATTCCGGTTCTGGAAGCAGAAGGAAGCGATGAGGAGGAAGCGGCAGCCCTGATGGGAGCAGGTGGATGGACCATTTTCTGGAAGATCACATTCCCTCATATCAAATGGGCATTACTGTATGGAGTTGTGCTCTGTACGGCAAGAGCAATGGGAGAGTTTGGAGCGGTATCTGTACTTTCCGGACATTTAAGAGGAAAGACCAATACACTTCCTCTTCATGTAGAGATTTTGTTTAATGAGTTTCAGTATGTTCCGGCATTTGCCGTATCTTCACTGCTTGTGATCATGGCAGTTATCATTCTGGTAGTCAGAAGCCTGATTGAATATAAAGGAAAGAAGGAAGCCTGATATGTATGTAGAGTTAAAAAATATCAATAAGACATATGGTTCTTACCAGGCATCAAGGAATGTGAATCTCGGAATTGAGAAAGGTAAACTGATTGGTCTGTTGGGACCAAGCGGAAGCGGAAAAACAACTATTCTTCGAATGATCGCAGGTCTTGAAACCCCGGACAGCGGAGAGGTCATTATTGATGGAAAAGTGGTAAATGATGTTCCGGCCAGTCAGCGTGGGATTGGATTTGTATTTCAGAATTATGCGTTGTTTCGCTATATGACAGTTTATGACAACGTTGCATTTGGTTTGAAGGTTCAGAAGGCTGATAAGAAGAAAATTGATGCCAGAGTCAGAGAGCTGATCAAACTGGTGGGGCTGGAAGGACTGGAAAAAAGATATCCAAGCCAGTTATCCGGCGGTCAGAGGCAAAGGGTGGCATTTGCCAGAGCCCTTGCTCCAAATCCCCAGGTGCTGCTTCTGGATGAGCCCTTTGCAGCCATTGATGCAAAAATCCGTCAGGAACTGCGAAGCTGGTTAAAAGAGATGATCGGGAAGCTGGGAATTACCAGTATTTTCGTTACTCATGATCAGGATGAGGCCATTGAAGTAGCAGATGAGATTATTATCACTAATGCAGGACGGATCGAACAGAAAGGAACTCCCATAGGGGTTTACAGAAATCCTGAGACAGCTTTTACAGCGTCCTTCTTCGGACAGCCATCTGTGTTGAAAAATGCGGATGATTTCCATACCTTTGCTCAGGCAGAAGGAGCAGACAAGATCATTGTCCGCCCGGAATTTGTAAAAATCTCCAAACTGGATGAGGTGGAGAAGTTCAAAACTTCCGTATCCCGGGGAGTGGTTGAACGGGTTTCTTTCAGGGGAGATAATCTGGAACTTCAGGTGAGAGTCAACAATTCCGTAGTAACTGCCAGAAGAAGCCTGGAGAAAGCAGATATCCGGGAAGGTGAGACTGTGAATGTATTCCTTTACAGGATTTTTGCACTGAGAGGCGACAGTGTACAGCTGATCGAAAATGAGGCTGTAAGGGATGACTTTGTAATTATCTGACAGCGGTGGCTGCGGCGACTGACGACAATGAAGAAATAAGAAATTCAGACGCAAGACTGATCGGGAAATCAACTTGTTGGCACACTGGTATGGAGGAAAGGGTAAGAGAGAATGAGAACAGAGAGAATCAGGACAGATGTGCTGATCATCGGCGGCGGTACGGCAGGATGCTTTGCAGCCTATGTGATCGGCAAAAAAAGCGGCAGAAAAGTTCTGATCGCAGAGAAAGCGAATATTAAGCGAAGCGGATGTCTGGCGGCGGGCGTGAATGCATTGAATGCATATATTACAGAAGGCAGAGTGCCACAGGATTATGTGGATTATGCCAAAAAGGATGCCCATGGAATCGTAAGAGAAGACCTTCTTCTTACCATGTCAGAGAGACTGAATCATGTGACAAAGGTGATGGAAGATCTGGGGCTGGTCATCCTGAAGGACGAAAACGGAAAATATGTTGCCAGAGGAAATCGAAACATCAAGATCAATGGCGAAAATATGAAGCCAATCCTTGCAAAGGCGGCAGCTGAACAGGAGAATGTTACGGTTCTCAATCATGTAAATATTACAGATTATAAAACAGAAAACAAAAAAGTCACAGGCGCAGTTGGATTTAGCGTTAATGAGGATATTTTCTATGACATTGATGCGAAAGCAGTTCTTTGTGCCACAGGTGGTGCAGCGGGACTTTACAGACCGAATAATCCGGGATTTTCCAGACATAAGATGTGGTATCCTCCGTTTAACACAGGTGCAGGATATGCAATGGGACTTCTTTCCGGTGCGGAGATGACAACCTTTGAGATGCGTTTCATTGCATTGAGATGTAAGGACACGATTGCTCCTACAGGAACTATTGCTCAGGGTGTTGGGGCCAGACAGGTCAATGCACATGGTGATATTTATGAAACAAAATATGGTCTGACAACTTCCCAGCGAGTTTACGGTACAGTCATGGAGAACAGAGAAGGAAACGGTCCATGTTATCTCAGAACGGAAGGTATTTCCAAAGAACAGGAGCAGGACCTTTACAAAGCTTACCTGAATATGGCACCGTCCCAGACTCTGAAATGGATGGAAGCCGGAAAAGGACCATCCGAAGAGAATGTAGAGATTGAGGGCACAGAGCCATATATTGTAGGCGGACATACAGCCAGCGGTTACTGGGTAGATAATAACAGAGCTACAACTATTGAAGGTTTATATGCAGCCGGAGATGTAGCAGGAGGATGTCCGCAGAAATATGTAACCGGCGCACTGGCAGAAGGTGAGATTGCAGCAGAGGCGATTTTGGAATATCTGAATGGCAAAGATGATGACCGGATCGCAGCGGAAAATAAGGAAGAGGCTTTAGAGCGTGGCGGAGAACAGGAGCTGTCTCAAACTGCAATAGTTAAGAAGGCAGAATACGAATCACATTTGAATGCTTCCCGTTCTTTGATGAATGCAGAGCAGCTTGAGGAAGCCATGCAGAAGATCATGGATCAGTACGCAGGAGGAATCGGTACAGACTACAGATACAGCGGGATGAGTCTTGCAAAGGCAGATGAAAAGATTGCAGCATTGTTGCCAGTAGTTGACACTCTGGCAGCAACAGATACTTATGAACTGATGCAGATTTATGAACTTCGCGAACGACTGATCGTGTGCCAGGCAGTGATCGCACATCTGGCAGCCAGAAAGGAAACCAGATGGCATAGTTTCGGAGAGAATACAGACTACCCGCAGCAGAGCGAAGAGTGGATGAAATATGTAAACTCCCGTATGGAAAACGGCGAGATTAAGATCTTATATCGTGACCTGATCACAAAGGAAAATACAGGTTTGAATACAGCAGAGAAAGGAGCAGGTGAGAGATGAGCATTCGGATTCAGAAAAGTAAATGTGCAGGATGCGGCAGATGTATCGAAGCCTGTCCCGGAAATCTGATCAAAAAGGATAAAGAGAACAAAGCCTTTATCCGTCAGGTAAGAGACTGCTGGGGATGTACTTCCTGTATTAAGGAATGCAGGCATGATGCCATCCGCTTCTTCCTTGGAGCTGATGTGGGAGGCAGAGGTGCAAGTATGGTTGTATCAGAGAAACCGGATATTTCCACATGGACAGTGGAGAAGCCGGATGGCACTAAAATCACTATTCAGGTTAATAAGAAAGACGCTAATAAATATTAAACATAAGTATGTACTCTCAGAGTCTTTAGAGTGTGTTTGAAAAATGCTTTACGCAAGATGTGCGTCACAATTTATGGGAGATTTTGTTCGGATGAGGGCGTCGTAGCGGGCTACGACAACCGAATTCGGACAAAATATACCGCAAAGTGGGGCGTGCAGATTGCGGGAATGATTTTTCAGACACGCTCTAGTGTATTTGCTCAAGTACGAAAAGATTCCGAGTATAAACAAACAGAGGAGGATAATGCAATGAGTAACTTATCTCATCTTGATGCGCTTGAGGCAGAGGCGATTTATATTATGCGAGAAGTAGCAGCCGAGTGTGAAAAGCCGGTTATGCTCTATTCTATAGGAAAGGACAGCTCCGTTATGCTCCATCTGGCGATGAAGGCATTTTACCCGGAGAAACCGCCATTCCCGTTCCTTCACATTGATACTACATGGAAATTCCATGAGATGATTGAATTCCGCGACAGAATCGCAAAGGAAAACGGAATTGATATGCTGGTTTACACCAATGAAGAGGGTGTAAAGGCAGGAATCAATCCATTTGACAATGGTTCTGCATATACAGATATCATGAAAACACAGGCGTTAAAACAGGCTCTGACCAAATATGGATTTACAGCGGCATTTGGAGGCGGCCGCCGTGACGAGGAGAAATCCAGAGCAAAAGAGAGAATCTTTTCTTTCCGTAATTCAGCTCAGGCATGGGATCCGAAAAACCAGAGACCGGAGATGTGGAAGCTTTATAACACTAAGATCCAGAAGGGAGAGAGTATGCGAGTATTCCCAATTTCCAACTGGACAGAAAAGGATATCTGGCAGTACATTCAGCGTGAAAATATCGAAATTGTACCGTTATATTTTGCGAAAGAAAGACCGGTCATCTACAGAGAAGGAAATATCATTATGGTGGATGATGACAGATTAAAACTCCGTCCGGGTGAAAAGATTGAAAACAAAAAAGTCAGATTCCGTACTCTTGGATGCTATCCGCTTACTGGAGGTATTGAATCTGAAGCAGATACTCTGGATGAGATTATTGATGAGACGTTAAGTGCTGTTTCTTCTGAACGTACCAGCAGGGTGATCGACCACGAGGCAGCAGGCAGCATGGAGAGAAGAAAGAGAGAGGGGTATTTCTAGAATGAAAGGATTATTGAAATTTATTACATGCGGAAGTGTGGATGATGGAAAATCCACTCTGATCGGACATATTCTTTATGATGCAAAGCTTCTCTATGCAGATCAGGAGAAAGCCCTGGAGCTGGATTCCAAAGTAGGAAGCAGAGGCGGTGCCATTGATTATTCGCTTCTTCTGGACGGTCTTATGGCAGAGCGTGAGCAGGGAATCACCATTGATGTTGCATACCGTTATTTTACAACAGATAACAGAAGCTTCATTGTTGCAGATACACCCGGACATGAAGAATATACAAGAAACATGGCAGTGGGTGCGTCCTTTGCAGATCTGGCAGTTATCCTGGTGGATGCTTCACAGGGAGTACTGGTACAGACAAGACGTCATGCAAGAATCTGCGCATTGATGGGAATCCGTTACTTTGTATTTGCAGTAAACAAAATGGATCTTATTGAATATGATGAAAAACGTTTCCGCGACATTGAGAGTCAGATCGCAGCACTGATAGAAGAACTGAAACTTGCCAATGTAACTATTATTCCGGTATCTGCCACAGAAGGTGATAACGTTACAACCAAATCTGACAATATGCCATGGTATAAAGGTGAGGCGCTTCTTTCCCATCTGGAAACCGTAGACATTAAGGAAGATACAGAGAAGGGCTTCTATATGCCTGTACAGAGAGTCTGCAGACCAAATCATGAGTTTCGCGGATTCCAGGGACAGATTGAAAATGGTGCCATCAGGGCAGGCGACCTTGTGACTACTCTTCCCAGTAAAGAAGAAGCTCATGTAAAGAGTATTCTTGTTGGCGATAAAGAAGTTCAGGAAGCTGTACAGGGACAGCCTGTTACCATCCAGCTTGACAGAGAAGTAGATGTTTCCCGCGGATGTGTACTTACCATTGATTCCGGCGCAGTTCTTACAGACTCTGTGGAAGCAGATATCCTCTGGATGGATGACAATGCTCTTACGGATGGCAAGAACTTCTTTGTAAAAATCGGTACAAAGATGATCCCCGGCCTGGTTACAAAGATCAATTATTCTGTGGATGTTAATACAGGTGAAAAGAAAAGCGCATATACCTTAAAGAAAAATGAGATTGCTTCCTGTACTCTGGAATTCTCAGAGAAGATCGTTGTAGACGAATTTGACAGGCACAGAACACTGGGTGAGCTGATTCTGATAGATCGTGTCACAAATATGACTTCTGCCTGCGGTGTTGTGAGAAAAACCTTTGTTTCTCAGGATAGATCCCAGATCGGAAAAGTGGATGAGCAGGTTCGTGCAGGACTGAAAGGTCAGACACCGGTAGTAGTGGAATTCCCGATCGGTAAAGAAGGAATCACTCTTGATTTTGCAGAACAGGTAGAAAAGGGACTGACTGTACTTGGAAAACATACCTATCTGTATCATCCGGCAGCGAGTGAAAACTATGCAGAAACTGTCCGCCATCTTAAGGCAGCAGGTCTGATCGTACTTCTTGTTCTTGATGAAAATACAGCAAAAGACGAGACATTAAAGACTCTGGATGGTTTCTATGCGAACTGGCAGATTGACGGAATCACTGTGAAAGATGCGATTGATTTCGTGAAAAAGAAATCTGCATTTACAGTGCAGAGTGTACATGATGGAAATTATATCTGATTATAACAGGGCTATAAATCGCCGCAGAGACAAAGAAAGTCTCTGCGGTATTTTGTTTTCTTGACAAGTGTCGTTACAGCGGATTATACTTATTTTCAAATATTCAGAATCCATAATAATACAGACAGGAAAGATAACAGAAATATGCAAACGAACAATGAAAGTAAACAAAACCAAAAAAAGAGATGATGCTTGGAACTTTGTTTGTAATTGCTACGATCATCATCCTGGCGATACCAACGAAGAAAAGACAGAAATAAAGATGAGTGAATATCGATCAGAATGTAGAATAGGCAATTGGTTACTGTTCACACACCACTATCCCGCGAGGTGTTTTGGCATGAATATGCCAAAATCCCGAGACATACAAGCCAAAATTCCATTGCCACAGGCAATCTGGAATGAATTTTGGCTAAGTTACTATGAACGGAGTGAACAGTAACGGCAATTGTGAAGTGGCATTCAGATTACATATTATGCAGCAGAGTATGATATAATCCGTTTTGTATAATGGCGTCAGGATTAAGAGCATATGTAGAGCTGTGTAGCGAAGCGGATTGCGAATATCTGTTTGACTTTTGATGGGTATACACGAGAACATTTTTTTACAGTGAAAGTTATCTGTATTATATTACAGAAGGTACTGTACAGATAATCAGGAGGTATTTTATGCGTTTGGAAAAAGTACAGGAAGCGTTAAAAACAAAGAAAATTCATTATGAATATACAGAGGAAAACGGATGCGGAAGCATCGACTTTATGTTTCGCGGTCTGAGATTCCATATATGGGAATATGAAGATCGTGTCTGGGGAGCGGAGACAAACGTGTTCGAAGCAGGCAGAAGCCAGGATATTGAGGGAGATTACGAGGAAATTATTTCCGGAGAAATCCTCTCATGGCCGGATATGCTGCCTGGGATGTAAGTATGTTACTGTTCACAGCAACACACTCCAGGGAGTTGAGATATGTGAAAAGTAACGTAAGTATTACTGCAGAAGGGAATGATATTTACGAAAAAATATAGAACCGGACAAATCGTATTAACCGCATGTATTGCAGCTGTCTGTATGTTTTCAGATGTCCATGGGGCAGAAGTGGCAGGTCCGCCGGCACCGAAATCCAAATCGGCACTGACACAAAAACCTGAAGCAACACCAATGCCTGAAGCAACACCAATACCTGCATCTACTCCAACACCGGAGCAGGAAACTGAGACAGATAAACAGAATCCGGCAGACCAGGGAACTTTAAGCAAGCCAGACCATCCGGACACTATCTCCGCAGATAAACTGGTATTTATCGGAGATTCCAGAACAGAGGGATTGAGGGATGCGGTAAACGATGACAGCATTTGGTCCTGTCTTTCTTCTATGGGATATGACTGGATGGTATCTACAGGAGTGCCGCAGGTAGAAGATCAGATTGAGGACAATACAGCGGTTATTATCCTGATGGGTGTTAATGATCTTTATCATGTCAATGACTACATCAGTTATATTAATTCCAAAGCTGCTGAATGGGGGAACAGAGGAGCGCAGACTTATTTCGTGTCTGTAGGTCCGGTGCAGAATGATCCCTATTGCAGTAATGCGGAGATTGAAAGTTTTAACGCGGCAATGCAGGCAAGCCTGAGTGGAGTTACCTACATAGACGTATATTCCCATCTGGTATCTGAGGGATTTTCCACCGTAGACGGAACCCACTATCCGGACAGTGTGTCCGTAGATATTTATAATTATATCTTGGACCATCTGGAGGAACAGATGAGTGGAATCTGGGGATAACAACATATGAACAGCAACTTCGGGGGCGACAATTCAGCGAAAATTCTGATGTTGTGTTGAGCCTGGAAGCATTTGGTGATATGATATGCAGATAAGGAAACGGAAATGAGCGGAATTTCGTTTCTCTGTGAAGTGGCTGAAAGTTCAGCAGGAGGAAAAATGAGTGTGCTGATTGCAGCAGTGATGAAATTATAAATGGAAATTGTTCGGTGTCCCTGCATTGGATTGCCGTACAGTTATCCGAATCGAAAATCAGGAGGAAAAAATGAGAGGACTGTATTCATCCAAAACAGAAATCAGACACAAAATTTTTACAGAAATTGCGAGGATGGCATATGAAGGCCAGTCTCCGGAGATGCTGGAAGAGCTTCCCTACAAGATCGTACCCGGTGAAATTGCGACTTATCGTGACAGTATTTTTCTGGAAAGAGCGGTAGTTGGTGAGAGACTTCGCGTTGCAATGGGGATGTCACTGAGAAAGGTTACAGAGCATGCGCCAATTTCCAAAGGTGTGGAGGCCAGCGTTATTGAGGAAAAGTATTATGAACCGCCGCTTATCAATGTGATCAAGTTTGCCTGTAATTCCTGCCCTGAAAAAAGGGTAATGATCACAGAGGGCTGTCAGGGGTGCCTGGAGCATCCCTGTGTGGAAGTCTGTCCAAAGAAAGCAGTGCATATGGAAGGCGGCAGATCCCATATTGATGAAGATGCCTGTATCAAATGCGGAAAGTGTCTGGAAGCCTGTCCGTATAATGCAATCATCAAACAGGAACGTCCATGTTCAAAGGCATGCGGTATGAATGCTATTGGCTCTGATGAATATGGAAGAGCAGAGATTGATCAGGATAAATGTGTATCCTGCGGACAATGTCTGGTAAGTTGTCCGTTCAGTGCTATTGTAGACAAAGGACAGATTTTCCAGACTATTATGGCATTAAAAAGTGAAACACCGGTGTATGCAATCGTGGCGCCTGCCATTGCAGGCCAGTTTCCGGGTATGGAGAATAATAAGATACGGGGAGCATTTCAGGCACTTGGCTTTACAGATGTAAGAGAGGTTGCCGTCGGTGCAGATCTGTGCACAGTGGAGGAGGCAAAGGACTTTTTGGAAGAAGTTCCTGAGAAACTTCCTTTCATGGCTACATCCTGTTGTCCGTCCTGGTCTATGATGGCTAAGAAATTATTCCCGGAACAGGCGAAATGTATCTCTATGGCACTGACACCTATGGTTCTCACTGCAAGGCTGATCAAGCAGAAGGAACCAGATTGTAAGATCGTTTTCGTAGGTCCCTGTGCAGCCAAGAAGCTGGAAGCCAGCCGTAAGAGTATCCGCAGCTATGTGGATTTTGTGCTGACCTTCGAGGAAGTAGCAGGAATGTTTGATGCCAAAGGCGTGGACTGGAAAGATATTCCGGAAGGAGAACCACTGTTTCATGCCAGTGCTGACGGAAGAGGTTTCGCAGTCAGCGGTGGTGTGGCAGAAGCGGTTGTCCATGCGGTGAAGCGTATTGATCCTGATCGGGAAGTAAAGGTAATGAATGCAGAAGGTCTGCAGAACTGTAAGAAGATGCTCCAGATGGCCAAGATTGGTAAATATAATGGATATCTTTTGGAAGGAATGGCATGTCCGGGCGGCTGTGTAGCAGGTGCCGGTACTATCCAGACAGTTAAAAAAGCAGCAGCAGCTCTCGAAAAAATGAAGAAAGAGGCTTCGTTTACAGATGCCTATGACTCCAAATACAGAGCAAGACTGGAAAGCCTGGAGAAATTTGATGTGGAGTGAGATTCTGACTGAATCAGTGAAATCCTATATGGATTGCAAGTGTTTGAATGCAATCAGTATATAGCAGAGTGAATTACTCGGCAACTGAGTTACCAGAGCATCTGAATTAAGGCGGGATACCGCCTTTTTTCAGGGTGCATCCATGGCACCACTACTGTTTGCTCTTTAGAGCTATACAGCTACTTTTATTATTTCCGGTGTTTTCAGTCCGGTTACGGACAGTTCTCTTTTTACTCCGGATACGGAGTGATATTTTCTCAGGATATTATATGCGCCTACGGCATCTGCGTTATAGGTTCTGTTTCCATCTCTGTACAACCCTCTCTCTTTCCGTTTGGACGGCTCTGCATATCTTTTCTCCACTTTCGGTGACAGCGGACTGCACTGGCTGGTATAACTTTCTTCCTGTTTTATAAAACGGATCCCATATCTTTTCAGCTTATATTCCAGCATGATGTAGATCCTGTTATACGGCAGGCTGTGAAACTTCTGGTTTGTCCTGTGTCCCAGGTCTTTTTCTCTCCGGATATTCCGGATATCCCCTGCAATGACACAGGTGATCCCCTGTTCCCGGCAGTATTCTGCAAGATACCTTGTGACCTTGTGCAGATAATCCGTTACTGAATCATGTTTTCTCTTATATAACTTCCTGATATGTTTTGATGTGGTCGGATGTTTGACTCCCTTTCCGGACTGCTGTCCATACCACTGGGCCTGCACCCTTGCGATCTCCTTATGGAAATATCTTTCCAATCCAAGATACTTCCTGCCCAGAATAAACGTATTCCCATTTTCAGAATCATAACATGTCATAAGGTTGTGAAGTCCCAGATCAATAGACAGTTCATGTCCGTTCTGTGGAAGTTCTTCCTGGTCAGGAACCTCATAAACAACAATAATTTTACAGCTTCCCTTCTCCGGCGGATAGATCCGCAGCTGTTTGATCTGGTCCATGCCCCTGAAAATCTTATTTTCAAGGTAAAGAAAGTTTTCATGGATCTGAT
>NZ_JAJDML010000045.1:0-31255 GCF_020594215.1 Blautia sp. DFI.1.216 | reverse complement strand
GCAATCTGGAATGAATTTTGGCTACGTTACTGTGAACGGAGTGAACAGTAACGTTTGCGATTGTGAAAGGTATTATGTAACACGTTTTGACCTCGAAATCATAGTATGATAAGATGAATGTAAAAAGTTACCAGGTAATCTGAGAGTAACGAAAAACATTTAAAGAAAAGAGGAAAAAAATTATGAAGAAACCAGTATTAGTAGTTATGGCAGCAGGTATGGGAAGCCGTTACGGCGGTCTGAAACAGATCGATCCGGTGGACAAAGAGGGACACATCATCATGGATTTCTCCATTTATGATGCAGTACAGGCCGGATTCCGGAAAGTAGTATTTATTATCAAAAAAGAAAATGAGGCAGACTTCAGAAGCGCCATCGGTGACCGCCTCAGCAATCAGCTGGAAGTATCATATGTTTTCCAGAATCTTCACAATATTCCGGAAGGCTATGAAGTACCGGAAGGACGTGTGAAACCATGGGGAACCGGACATGCCGTATTAAGCTGTATCAATGAAATCGACGGACCATTCGTTGTAATCAATGCAGATGACTATTATGGAAGCCATGCATTTAAGATGGCATATGATTTCCTGACAGAGAACGAAGATACCGCAGATACTTACAGATATATGATGGTCGGCTATAAACTGGAAAATACTTTGACAGAGAATGGCCATGTGGCAAGAGGTGTGTGCGTTACAGATGAAGAAGGACATCTTCTTAAGATCAACGAGCGTACCCATATCGAAAAGCATGACGGCGGCACAGCTTATACAGAAGACGATGGAAAAACATGGACTATGCTTCCGGAAGGCAGTACAGTATCCATGAATATGTGGGGATTTTCCGCAAGTATCCTAAAAGAGCTGAAAGACAGATTCCCTAAATTCCTGGATGAGAATCTGAAAGTAAACCCGCTGAAATGCGAATATTTCCTGCCATTTGTAGTAGATGAACTTCTCGGTGAGAAGAGAGCAACTGTAAAAGTTCTGAAATCTATGGATAAATGGTATGGTGTAACCTACAAAGAAGATAAACCTGTGGTAGTAGCTGCCATTCAGAATTTAAAAGATGGAGGGCTGTATCCACAGAAATTATGGGAGGAATAATTGAGTGGAAATTAACCGGGAAATAAAGAATATCACCAGTGCATTTGTTCTGGAAGATAATCTGACAGAATGTGTTCCTTATGGAAGCGGACATATCAATGATACTTACCGACTGACTTACGGTACAGGCAAACATTATATTCTTCAGAAAATGAACAGGAGTATTTTTACCAAACCTGTGGAACTGATGGAGAATGTCAGCGGTGTTACTGCCTGGCTGAAGAAAAAGATCCAGGAAAACGGTGGAGATGTGGAGAGAGAGACTCTGAATCTTGTGATGACAAAGGATGGACTTCCTTATTATGTAGATGAGGACGGGGAATACTGGAGAGTATATTTATTCATTGAAAATGCAACATGCTATGATATGGTAAAAGATGAGGAAGATTTTTACCAGAGTGCAGTTGCTTTCGGGCATTTCCAGAGGCTGCTTGCAGACTATCCGGCAGAAACTCTTCATGAGACTATCGTAAATTTTCATAATACGGTGGACAGGCTGGATAAGTTTAAAACTGCTGTGGAAAAAGATATATGTCACAGAGCAGCAGATGTGGAAAAAGAGATTCAGTTTGTGCAGGACCGCACAGAACTGGCACATGTCCTGTGCGATATGCAGGATCAGGGAAAGCTGCCGTTGCGTGTTACACATAATGATACCAAGCTGAATAACATTATGATTGATAATGCAACGGGAAAAGCCATCTGTGTGATTGATCTTGATACTGTAATGCCGGGGCTTTCCGTAAATGATTTCGGTGATTCTATCCGCTTTGGCGCAAGTACCGGAGCAGAGGATGAGAAAGACCTGACGAAGGTGTCCTGCGATCTTCACTTGTATGAAGTTTATGTCAAAGGTTTCATTGAAGGTTGTGGCGGTGCACTGACTGAGACAGAACTGGATATGCTTCCCATGGGAGCAATCCTTATGACCTTTGAATGTGGAATGCGTTTCCTCACAGACTATCTGGAGGGAGATCATTATTTCAAGATTCACAGAGAGGGACATAATCTGGATCGTTGCAGAACACAGTTCAAACTGGTGAAAGACATGGAAGAAAAACTTTCCCGGATGAAAGAGATTGTAAATAAGTATAAACAGGTATAAAAAAATGTACATGTCCATAAAGACTTGTGTTTATGAACTGATTCGGATAGAATTATCCTGCGGGGATATGAGAAAAATCATATTTTCGCAGGATTTTCTACAATACATGATGTGCCAGGAAACGGTATTTTACAGTTCTGAATATAGGGTGCTGTAAAATACAGAGGTAAATTTTGCAGATGTGAAACAGGATATCCGCAGAATTTTATAGATTACACTCAGAATTATCAAGGATATTTCTGATACTGTGAACTAATATAGGTATTGTTGAAAGAGAAAAAAACAGAAATTGCAAAAAACAGGTATTGTAGCAGGAAGACAGGTTAGGAGGAATTATTATGGCAATTTTAGTTACAGGTGGAGCAGGCTATATTGGAAGCCATACAGTTGTAGAATTGCAGAACGCAGGATATGATGTTGTAGTTCTGGATAACTTAAGCAATGCAAGTGAGAAATCTCTGGAAAGAGTTTCCAAGATCACAGGCAAACCAGTGAAATTCTACAAAGCAGACATCCTGGACCGCGATGCTTTAAATGAAATTTTTGATAAAGAAGATATTGATTCCTGTATTCATTTCGCAGGTCTGAAAGCAGTAGGGGAATCTGTTGCCAAACCTTGGGAATATTACGAAAATAACATTGCAGGAACCTTAACACTGGTAGATGTTATGAGAAAACATAATGTAAAGAACATTATCTTCTCTTCATCTGCAACTGTATACGGAGATCCGGCAATCATCCCGATCACAGAAGAGTGCCCGAAAGGACAGTGCACAAACCCATACGGATGGACAAAATCCATGCTTGAGCAGATCCTGACAGACATTCAGAAAGCAGATCCGGAATGGAACGTAGTTCTTCTCCGTTACTTTAACCCGATCGGTGCTCACAAGAGCGGAACTATCGGAGAGAATCCAAACGGAATCCCGAACAACCTGATGCCATATATCACACAGGTTGCAGTAGGTAAACTGAAAGAACTTGGGGTATTCGGAAATGATTATGATACTCCGGACGGAACTGGTGTGAGAGATTACATTCACGTAGTTGACCTTGCAAAAGGACATGTAAAAGCTCTTAAGAAAATCGAAGATAATTCCGGATTAAGTATCTACAACCTTGGTACAGGAAAAGGTTACAGTGTTCTTGATATTGTGAAGAATTTTGAAGCTGCTACAGGTGTTAAAATTCCATATGTGATCAAGCCACGTCGTCCAGGCGATATTGCAACCTGCTATTCCGATGCTTCCAAAGCAGAGAGAGAACTGGGATGGAAAGCCGAAAACGGTATTAAAGAAATGTGTGCAGACTCCTGGAGATGGCAGTCCAATAACCCGAATGGTTATGAAGAATAATTAATTAAATCAACTGAATGCAGGTGCATTTAGCAACTTACCTGCGGAAAATCAATATCCCCCACACATGGAAGGAATGTTCATGCGTGGGGGATGTTGTTAAATTATAATCCTACTTATGACTGAGTTTTTCGGGTAAGTTATTGACTTGATTTAGAGTTTTAGTATTCAGAGTCAACTCATTTCGGGTAAGTCATTGACTTGATTTATGGTTTTAGTATTCAGAGTCAATTCATTTCAGGTAAGTTATTGACTTGATTTATGGTTTTAGTATTCAGAGTCAATTCATTTCGGGTAAGTCATTGACTTGATTTATGGTTTTAGTATTCATAGTCAATTCATTTCAGGTAAGTCATTGACTTGATTTATGGTTTTAGTATTCATAGTCAACTCATTTCGGGTAAGTCATTGACTTGATTTATGGTTTTAGTATTCACAGTCAACTCTTTTTGGGTGAGCTGTTGACTTGATTTGGAATTTTAGTATTCTTAGCCAATTTTTTTACTGAGCCATTTGACCTAAGTTAAAAGTTTAAGATTTGTAGTCAAGTGTTAACTTTATCTAACATAATTGCCACTGCATTTTTTATCGCTATAATAGATAGATTGAAAACCATGTCATTAAAACAGGAGAGGATACACATGAAAGTAGCAGCAATTCAGATGCCCACAGTAAAAGATAAAATACAAAATATCCGTACTGCCGGCACTTATATAGAAAAAATAAAGGCAGAAAATCCGGACTTTGTAATCCTTCCGGAGATGTTCTGCTGTCCGTATCAGACTGAAAATTTTCCTGTTTATGCAGAAAAAGAAGGTGGTCCATCCTGGCAGGCAATGTCTGATTATGCCAGAAAGTATCATATTTATCTGATCGCAGGTTCCATGCCGGAAGCAGATGATGTGGGAAAGGTTTACAACACTTCTTATATTTTTGACAGAGATGGAAAACAGATTGGTAAGCACAGAAAAGCTCATCTCTTTGATATCAATGTAAAAAATGGCCAGCACTTCAAGGAATCTGATACTCTGACTTCGGGAGATCATGCTACCGTGTTTGCTACTGAATTTGGGAAAATGGGTGTCATGATCTGCTACGACATCCGCTTCCCGGAGTTTGCCCGCACAATGGTACTGGACGGTGCAAGGATGATTTTCGTCCCGGCAGCATTTAATATGACCACAGGTCCGGCACACTGGGAACTGACTTTTCGTGCAAGAGCCCTTGACAATCAGATCTACATGCTTGGATGTGCTCCTGCCAGAGATACACAGGCAGGATATATTTCCTGGGGACATTCTATTGTAACAGATCCATGGGGAAAGGTTATGAAACAGTTGGGTGAGAAAGAGGGTATTTTAATAGAAGAAATAGATCTGGACCGGGAAGACCAGATCAGAGAACAGCTTCCATTATTAAAACACCGCAAATCTGAAATGTATCATTTATAGGAGAACACATTTTTTTCGCAGACAGACCATAGATCAAACACATTTGTCAGATATAGTAATACCATCAACAAAAACAAAAGAAACAGAGAAAATTCAAAATATAAAGAACAGAGAGGTATTATTATGAAATATAAACATCTGGCAATGCTCATGGGAGTTATGATAACAGCAACGTCTGTGGGCTCTACGGCAACTGCGTTTGCGGCGGATAGCAAAACAGAAAGTACTCAGGATGCAGATGACACCACAGAAGATACAGCAGAAGCATCTGACGAGAAAGCAGACGACAGCAAAGAAGAAACAAACGAAAATGAAATTCTCGGAGAAGTAAAATCTGTAGAAGATGGAAAAATCACCATTGCAGTAGGAACCAGAAAAGAAATGAGCCAGCCTGGTGAACAGCCCCAGGGTGGCGAAAATAGCGAAGCGCCGGAGAAACCGGATGGAGATGATGCAAAGGCAGATGGCGATGCCAAAGGTTCTAAAGATGCAGACAGTGAAAAAACAGACGATGCCAGCACAGACGAGTCATCAGATACAGATGAAGAAACAGAAGATACTGAATCAACGGATGACGCATCCGCAGATAACACAGACAAAGGCGAAGCGCCAGATGGTAACGGTGATGGTCAGGGAGCTCCGGACGGAGAAGCACCATCCATGTTAAATCTGACAGGCGAAGAACAGGAAATCACAGTTACAGACAGCACAGTGATTACGAAACAGTCCATGGGCGGTGGTCAGGGAGCACCTGGTGGAGAGGCGCCGGAGAAACCAGACGGAGAAGCCCCGGATAGTAACGGTCAGGCACCAGATAGTGCAGGTCAGACCGAGGAGATTACATTAGATGACATCAAAGAGGGAGACGTAGTAGCTATCACATTAGATGACGACGGAAACGCAGCAACCATCACAGTCCAGTCCATGGATATGGGCGGCGGACAGGGTGGTCCTGGCGGCCAGGCTTCCGGTGTAGACAGCTACGATGCAGCAAATGAATACAGCGAAGATGAAACAGTCTCCGATACCTCTCTGGAATCTACAGGAACAGACGAAAATGCAGCACTTGTTTCCAATGGTGCAGAGGTTACCTTCAGCAATGACGCAATCTCAAGAACATCTTCCGACAGCCAGGGCGGTGATAACTCCAGCTTCTATGGTGTAGGTGCAGCAGTTCTTGCCACAGACGGAACTGCATATGTTAAAGGCAGTACAGTAACCACAGACAGCAAAGGCGGTGCAGGACTCTTTGCATACGGTGACGGAACTGTATATGCAGCAGATACAGATATCACCACACAGCAGGATACTTCAGGCGGAATCCACGCAGCAGGTGGCGGCAAGCTCTATGCCTGGGATCTGAATGTAGAGACAAATGGCGAATCCTCCGCGGCAATCCGCAGTGACAGAGGCGGCGGAACAATGGTAGTGGACGGCGGTACTTATACATCTAACGGGGTAGGCTCTCCTGCGGTTTACTGTACAGCAGATATTGCAGTCAACAATGCAGAACTGACAGCAAATGGTTCAGAAGCAGTCTGCATCGAGGGATTAAACTCTCTGAGACTCTACAACAGCAACCTGACTGGAAATATGAGTGATGATGATCAGAATGATACCACATGGACAGTCATTCTATATCAGAGTATGTCAGGTGATTCTGAAGTAGGTAACAGCACATTCCAGATGGATGGTGGAACGATCACATCCAAGAATGGTGGCTTATTCTATACAACAAATACAGAATGTACTATCACATTAAAGGACGTAGACATCACATACAATGATGACAATGAATTCTTCCTGCAGTGCACAGGAAACAACAACCAGCGTGGATGGGGCCAGAGCGGTGCCAACGGATCTGACTGCAACTTCACAGCAGACAGCCAGGATATGAAAGGGAATGTAATCTGGGATTCCATCAGTGACCTTGATTTCTATATGACCAACGGCAGCACACTGGAAGGTGCGTTTGTCAATGACGAATCCAACGCAGGAAACGGTGGAGACGGATATTGTAACGTAGTAATTGACAAAGATTCTACATGGACAGTAACCGGCGACAGCATCATCACATCCCTGTCAAACGCAGGAACCATCACAGATGCAGACGGCAAAACAGTCTCCATCGTAGGTACAGACGGAACAACTTATGTAGAGGGTGACAGTGACTACACAATCACAGTAGGCTCCTATCAGGACAGCGCAGATACATCTGCATCTACTACAGTCGATGACTGGTCCAGCTATGAGGTGGAAAGACCGGAATCTCTGTAAAGTAAAATTCAAGTAAAATGAGAAAAAACTCATTTCCAATGCATGAATAAGGTAGAAACAGATAATTAAGACAACAGCAATAAAATCAAAATGTAAAAAAATCACGGCGAACAGTCGTGATTTTTTTATGCGCATTTAACATTTATTTGCCAAAAATAAGATTGTTGGTGATGTCAAAAAGTTTTTATAATAATGCCAGAGCGTATTTGAAAAATCATTCCCGCAATCTGCATTTTTCAAACACACTCCAGTGTCAAATGCAAAAAGTCGGTGGACAGTGCAATGACAATAAAAAGCAATATAGTTAAAAAAGAGGAGAGAAATATCAATAATATGCAGAACAATCTTGCATCAATGATAAAAGAAAAAAAACTGTTCCTTCTGGATATTGACGGAACTGTTGCTCTGGGAAGTGAACTTCTTCCGGGTGCAGCAGACTTTCTTCAGACAGTAAAAGAAAACGGTGGAATTTTCCGTTTTCTGACAAACAACTCGTCTAAAGCAGCCAGTGATTATGTAGAGCAGTTTCATGACTGGGGAATTGAAACTACGGAAGAGGAATTTATCACTGCAGGAACCTACGCCAGAGATTTCATGAAGAAATATTACGGAAACGAAAAAATCCTGGTAGCAGCTACCGAAACCTACTGCAGCGAACTGCGAAAAGCAGGTCTGAACATCACAGATCAGGCAGGAGATGATGTAGACTGCGTACTTTGCGCTTATGATACAGAGCTTACCTATGAGAAACTGGTTCAGGTCTGTAAACAGCTCACAGAGACAAAAGTTCCCTGGTTTGCAACAAATCCGGATCTGCGTTGCCCTATTGATTTCGGAATGATACCGGACTGCGGTTCCATCTGCCGGATGATTACGGCATCTGTTGGCAGAGAACCGGAATATATCGGCAAACCTGCACCCGGAATGGTATATGCCTGTCTGGAAGAAACAGGATGCACTCCGAAACAGACCCTGCTTATCGGTGACAGAATCTATACAGATATGGAATGCGGGAAACGGGCAGGCATTGACAGTTGTCTGGTGCTTACAGGCGAAGCCAGTGTAGAAGAATGGAAAAATGGTTTCCGGTGCCAGTCACTGGGGAAGCTTGCCGGATATTTTTCATAAAGATAACTGAAAAGGTATTGCCAAAGCAGCCCGACAAAAAAATATCAGTGAAAAATATTAATCGTAAAAGCAGGAGAGGAAAGGAAATCAAATGTCGGAAATCATATTAAGAGACATCTGCAAAAGCTATGAAAACGGCTTTCAGGCAGTAAAGAATTTTAATCTTGAAATAGAAAAAGGAGAACTGGTAGTTTTCGTTGGTCCGTCCGGATGCGGAAAGTCAACCACACTTCGAATGATCGCAGGACTGGAAGATATCAGCGACGGTGAATTATGGATCGGAGACAAACTGGTCAACTATCTGGAACCAAAAGAGCGCGACCTTGCAATGGTTTTCCAGAGCTATGCTCTCTATCCACAGATGAATATTTACGATAACATTGCTTTCTCTTTGCAGGTAAGAAAAGTACCGAAAAAAGAGATTGATAAAAAGGTTCATCATGTAGCAGAACTTCTGGGACTGGAAAATCTGCTGAAACAAAGACCAAAGAATCTTTCAGGTGGTCAGCGTCAGCGAGTAGCCATCGGAAATGCTATCATCCGTGAGCCGAAAGTACTTCTTATGGATGAGCCATTATCCAATCTGGATGCCAAACTTCGTACCCAGATGAGAGTAGAACTTGCAGGTATTCACAAAGCACTTGGGAACACCATTATTTACGTCACTCATGATCAGACAGAAGCAATGACTCTGGGAGACAGGATCGTAGTGATGAATCAGGGAGCAGTACAGCAGGCAGATACTCCGCAGAACCTGTATGCTTACCCAGTAAATCGCTTTGTTGCAGGATTCATCGGTTCTCCATCTATGAACTTTATCAAAGGTCTGGCAATGGAAAAGGTAGGAATCCCTACATTCCGTACAGAGAACGACGGAGACATCCCAATCCCGGATTTCTTATGGAAAATCCTGAAACGTCAGGGCTATGTTGGAAGAAACATTGAACTCGGAATCCGTCCGGAACATTTTCTGGAAAAACCCGCAGAAGCAGATACCAGAGGAGAGTGGAAAATGGAAGTCACAGTCACAGCCAGAGAACTGCTTGGGGCAGAAGTAATTCTTCATTTCAATCACGATGGTCAGGACTGCTGTGCAAAAGTTTCCGGTGACAGTCTGCTTGATAAAGGCGATAAAGTAACACTCTGGATCGACATGGCATACATTTCAGCATTTGATCTGGAAACTCAGGAGAATATCACTCTGAGAAAAGGGATGTTTTCATAAGCAATGATATTGTTCAAAAGTTCAATATAAAACTCATAAAAACAGGAAAGGTGTTCAATACATGAAGAAGTTAAAAAACACAGGTGCCTACGCATACCTGTTTCCAAGCTTTTTGATCTTTGGAATCTTCTTATTCTACCCGTTTTTTAAGACTTTATACTTAAGTCTTTTTAAAACGAATAAGATGGGACAGGCAAAACTATTCGTAGGACTTGGCAACTACAAAGAATTATTACAGTCATCCTCATTCTGGAACAGTCTGGCAGTTACCCTGATCTTTGTTGTGATCGTAGTTGCAGTCAGTATGATCCTGGGACTTACAACAGCAGTCCTCTGCAACAAAACATTTCCGGGAATCCGTTTTTTCAGTACTGCATATGCACTGCCAATGGCAATCGCATCCAGTTCAGCAGCAATGATCTTCAAGATCATGCTTCATCCATCCGTAGGAATCATCAATAAGATTTTTCATCTGGATATCAACTGGGTCAGTGATCCGAAATACGCACTGATCTGCGTAGCAGTTCTTACTGCATGGCTTAACAGTGGAATCAACTTCCTGTATTTTTCAGCAGGATTAAGTAACATTGATGAAACTATTTATGAACGAGCTTCCGTAGACGGCGCAAGTTCATTCCAGAAATTCTACCGCCTGACACTTCCGGGACTGGCACCAATGATGTTCTACACATTAGTGGTAAACATCATTCAGGCATTCCAGTCATTCGGACAGGTCAAGATTCTGACACAGGGTGGTCCCGGAGAATCCACAAACCTGATCGTGTATTCCATTTACAGAGATGCCTTCTTTAACTATCGTTTCGGAAGTGCAGCAGCCCAGTCAGTGGTACTTTTCCTGATCGTGCTGGTACTTACTCTGGTAATGTTTAAAATTGAGAAAAAAGGAGTGAAATATTAATGTCACAGTTAGGCAGCATCACTGCTGAAAAAGAAAAACAGATGGATCTGGAACGCCAGAGGTTTCAGGAAGTAAAAGCAAAAATGCTGGCGCAGCAGAAATATAAAAGAGCGGCCAGAACTGCCGGACACATTGTCTTAAATATTGTCGTGGCATTAATTGTTCTTCTGCCTCTTTTATATGCAGTAAGTATTGCATTTATGCCATCCGGTGAACTTTTTACTCTGGATATGAATATCCTGCCCAAACATCCGACATTGGAGAATTTCCGACAGGCACTGCAGAAGGTTCCACTGGTTCGTTTTGTAGTAAACTCTTTCCTGGTAGCAGGTCTCATCACTTTCGGACAGATCATTTCCTGTTCACTGGCAGCATTTTCCTTTTCCTTCCTGGACTTCAAAGGAAAAAATGTGCTGTTTATGCTGGTGATGGCAACTATGATGATTCCGGGAGAGGCAACGATTATTTCCAATTACCTGACAGTCAGCGGATGGAACTGGCTGGATTCCTATCAGGTACTGATCGTGCCCTATCTCACATCTGCAATGGGAATCTTTCTGTTCAGACAGTTTTATCTTACATTTCCGATTTCGCTGTATGAATCAGCGAAGATTGACGGCTGCTCCAATCTGCGATTTATCTGGCAGATTCTGATGCCGCTGACAAAATCAGCAATGGGAGCTATGGCAGTGTACACATTTATTAATGCATGGAATATGTACATGTGGCCATTACTTGTGACAGGATCAGACAAGATGCGTACTGTACAGATCGGTATCGGTATGCTGGACAGCGTAGACTCCCAGTCTATTACATTGATGATCGCAGGCGTAGTACTGATTATCCTTCCGTCCATTTCCATATTCATTGCAGGACAGAAGCAGCTGATCAGAGGTATGTTCTCAGGTGCCGTAAAAGGCTGAGAAATAGAGAAAACAAAAACAAACAACATGAAAAGAAAGAGGTAAGTTATGAAGCGTAAACTCGCAGTATTATTAACAGCAGCAACAGTATTCAGCGCAATTCTTCCAACTACCTGCATGGCAGCAGAGAAAAAGGCAGACATTCCGGAGGGAACAACGATTTCATTCTGGCACGCAATGGGCGGTGTCAACGGGGAAGCACTGGACTATCTGGTAAATAAATTTAATGAAGAAAATGAATATGGAATTAAAGTGGATTCTCAGTATCAGGGAGAATATGACGATGAGATCAATAAGTTAAAAAGTGCCCAGCTTGGAAATATGGGAGCTGATCTGGTGCAGATTTATGATATCGGAACCCGTTTCATGATCGATTCCGGATGGGTGATCCCAATGCAGGACATGATTGACAGCGAAGGATATGATGTATCTGATCTGGAACCAAATATCACAGCTTATTATACAGTAGATGATAAATTATATTCCATGCCATTTAACTCCTCTACACCGATTCTTTATTACAACAAGGATATGTTTGACAAAGCAGGTGTGACAGAGGTACCTACAAGCCTTGAGGGAATCGCAGAGGTTGCAGATGACCTCGTAAACAAAGGCGGTGCGGGAGAAGCATTATCCATGGGAATCTATGGATGGTTTTTCGAAGAGTTTATGTGCAAACAGGGTCTGCCATATGTAGATAACGGAAACGGACGTGAGGCAGCAGCTACAAAGGTTGCATTCGATGAAAACGGAGGTGCACTGAATATTCTTAATGAGTGGAAGAAACTTTATGACGCAGGCTATGCACCAAACGTAGGAAGAGGCGGAGATTCTGGACTTGCAGATTTCTCTTCCGGAAAAGCAGCTATGACATTAGGTTCCACAGCGTCCCTGAAACAGATTCTGCAGGATGTAAACGGTTCCTTTGAAGTAGGTACCGCATACTTCCCATCCATTACAGATGATGATAAAGGTGGTGTATCCATCGGTGGTGCTTCTCTCTGGATGCTTGACAACCAGGATGATGCAAAGAAAGCAGCTACATGGGAATTTGTAAAATATCTGGTATCTGCGGAATCACAGGCATACTGGAATGCACAGACAGGATACTTCCCTGTAACAACAGCAGCACATGACGAGCAGGTATTCAAAGACAACATTGCAAAATACCCACAGTTCCAGACAGCCATTGACCAGCTTCATGATTCTGCACCGGAATATGCAGGTGCACTTCTCAGTGTATTCCCGGAAGCACGTGCGATTGTAGAAACAGAGATTGAGAATATGCTCAACGGAAAAGAATCTGCAGAGGATGCGGTGAGCAAAATGGCTTCTGATATGAACAAATCCATCGAAGATTATAACCTGCTGAATGAATAAAAATATTGATAACAGTACATTGAGAAGTGTTATAATCATTCACAGGAAAAATATTTATACTTAAATGAGGACAGGGGGCTGCGTATGCGGTTCCCTGTTTATGAAGATTTACGGTAATTTCCACAATATGACAGCCTGGCTGTCCGGGTATTTTGCAAAAAAGCGGAGATGGAAAAGGTGAAATATATTATTGGGGGAGTATTGTAAATGAATTTTATATAAGAGAGGCATATAGAAATGACAGAAACAACAAAGAGAACAACAAAAGTATGGGCACACAGGGGTGCCAGCGGATACAGACCGGAGAACACTCTGGAAGCATTTGAACTTGCCATCAGACAGGGCGCAGATGGAATCGAACTGGATGTACATACTTCCGCAGACGGCGAACTCATCGTTATGCACGACGAAAACGTAGACCGTGTCACAGACGGAACCGGACTGATCAAAGATATGACACTGGCTCAATTGAAAGAATTAAAAGTCAGTACACCCGCAGAACCATCGGGAATTTATCACATTCCAACTCTGGCAGAAGTACTGGAGCTCATGCGCACCACAGATATGATGGTAAACATCGAACTAAAGAACAGCATCTGCTTCTATCCGGGAATGGAAGGGAAAATCCTGAAACTGGTAAAAGAAATGAACATGGAAGACCAGCTGATCTATTCCTCCTTTAACCATTACAGCCTGTTACAGTTAAAACAGCTGAATGACCATGTACAGACCGGAATCCTTTTCAGTGACGGATGGGTAAATCCAGCCATGTACGCCAAAAATCTCGGAATCAACGCCGTACATCCTGCAGTTTATCACCTGAAATACCCACAGTTCATAGAAGAAGTCAAACGTGCCGGACTGAAAATGCACGTATGGACTGCCAACAAACCAGAACACATCCAGCTGGTAAAAGACGCAGGTGCAGAAGCAGTCATTACCAATTATCCGGACAGAGCGATTGAGATTATAGAGAAATAAAAAATTCCTGCCTGTTCATATGAAACTGTCATATGTTCAGGCAGGATTCTTTCTTGTATCATTATATAGATATTGTGGATTTTCAGAGTTTTCTGCTGCTATTTGAAAACCATTTCAGAAATTATTTCTGCAGTTTCTTAGAATGCTCAGATTTCGGCTCACAGGTAAGTTCAACACCCAGCTTACGGAACTCCAGGATATCCACCTGAGACAGAAGTACGGAAGTATGAACCTGGCAGCCTTTTAATTTCGGAATCTGCTGCAGGGCTAGCTTCGCATCTTCATTATCTGCGGCACTGATGGAAAGCGCGATCAGAGTTTCATCAGAGTGAAGTCTTGGATTTTTGCTTCCAAGGTATTCTGTCTTGAGCGCCTGGATCGGTTTTAATGCTTCCGGAGAGATAACATGTTTGTCATGATCGATTCCTGCCAGTTCTTTCAGTGCATTCAGAAGCAGTGCTGAAGATGCACCAAGAAGTTCAGAGGTCTTACCTGTAACAATACGTCCGTCAGGAAGTTCCATGGCAGCAGCAGGTGCACCTGTTTCTTCTTCACGTTTCAGTGCTGCAGGAACCACCTTGCGTTCTTCGATGGTCACATGAGCCTGTTTCAGCAGAAGCTCAATCTTATAAACTTCTTCTTCGCGGCCTGTTCCGCGAACCAGAGCTTCCATGCTCTTATAATATCTGCGGATGATCTCCTGACGTGCAGCTTCCTTGCAGACTTCATCATCAACGATGCAGTTACCGGCCATATTAACGCCCATATCTGTGGGAGATTTGTAAGGGCACTCGCCCATGATTTTTTCAAACATAGCCTGAAGAACAGGGAAAACTTCAACGTCACGGTTGTAGTTAATAGTAGTCTCACCATATGCTTCCAGATGGAACGGGTCGATCATGTTCACATCATTTAAGTCAGCAGTAGCTGCTTCATATGCCAGATTTACCGGATGCTTCAGCGGGATATTCCAGATTGGGAAAGTTTCAAATTTGGCATATCCTGCCTTGACACCGCGCTTGTATTCATGGTAAAGCTGAGAAAGGCAGGTGGCCATTTTTCCGCTTCCGGGTCCTGGAGCAGTGATGACAACCAGTGGTCTTGTTGTTTCGATATAATCGTTCTTGCCATATCCCTCATCACTTACAATAAAGGAAGTATTATTCGGATAACCCGGGATCAGATAAAGCACGTATACTTTGATTCCAAGCTTCTCCAGACGTTTCTTAAACGCATCTGCGCTTTCCTGTCCGGAATACTGGGTGATGCAGACACTTCCGACATAGAGTCCGCGCTCGGTAAATACTTCCATAAGGCGGAGTACATCTTCATCATAAGTGATACCCAGGTCACCTCTGACTTTATTTTTATCAATATCAGCAGCGCTGATTACAATAACGATCTCTGCCTGATCAGAAAGCTGCATCAGCATACGCAGTTTGCTGTCCGGCTCAAATCCCGGAAGAACTCTGGAAGCATGGTAGTCATCAAAAAGCTTGCCGCCAAATTCCAGATAAAGTTTGTTTCCAAACTGGTTAATACGTTCCCGAATATGTTCGGACTGCATTTTCAGATACTTGTCGTTGTCAAATCCTATCTTCATTTGTTCATTTCCTTTCCTCATCACATTTTTAGTACTGCTCATTTAGAATATCCCGTGACATACAGCGCAAATTTATGCGGTCAGCATAAATTCTGTGTATTGCGGAGTGCATTAGCGGGAACGAAGTGAGCAGTAATCAGTTTGTCAATAGTATACTACAAATAAAGCCATTTGTAACAGGTGAATTTGTAAAACTTCATATAAATTTTATAGGGTTTATAGAAAGATATGCACAACCGGACACAATTTTCACAATCTCGCAGTTGATTTATACCCGAATTCTCTTTATAATAAGAACGATAACGTTTAGGAGGAATGAAATGGATAATCATATGGATAACAATCCGAATGGCAATCGTCCTGATAATAATAAAGGTCCGGGCAGACAGGACCCGAACAAGAATCATCAGTCGATACTGGCCTTTCTGGTATGCCTCCTGGTAACTCTGGTATGTTTCGCCATGTTTACCAATATGCTCAAGGATAATTCGAGTGAGATCACTTATGATAAATTTATTGAGATGGTAGATGATGGAGATGTGAAAGAGGTTACGCTTCAGTCAAATACACTGACGATCACGCCGAAACATCAGTCATCAGGATTTTCAGAAGAAGTTTATTATGCCAATCAGATGGAGTCAGTAGATAAGCTGACGGAGAGACTTGAGGGAACAGGAATCAAGTTTGAGTATAAGAAGCCGGATGCAGCAGGGGAAATTATTTCTATGCTGGTCAGTGTACTTCTGCCAACGATTCTGCTCTTTGTACTTCTGACGGTATTTATGCGCCGCATGAATAAGGGCGGTGGAATGATGGGCGTTGGAAAGAGCCGCGCCAAAGCCTACATTCAGAAAGATACAGGAATTACTTTCAGGGATGTGGCAGGGCAGGATGAGGCCAAGGAATCACTGCAGGAGGTGGTGGATTTCCTGCATAATCCCGGCAAGTATACCACCATCGGAGCGAAGCTGCCGAAAGGAGCTTTGCTTGTAGGACCTCCGGGAACCGGTAAAACACTTCTGGCAAAGGCAGTAGCAGGAGAGGCACATGTGCCGTTTTTCTCTCTGTCAGGTTCTGAGTTTGTGGAGATGTTTGTAGGTGTGGGTGCATCACGTGTCCGCGATCTCTTTGAGGAAGCAAAGAAGAATGCACCATGTATCATTTTTATTGATGAGATTGATGCAATCGGAAAGAGCCGAGATTCTCATTATGGCGGCGGCAATGATGAGCGCGAGCAGACCCTGAACCAGCTTCTTGCGGAAATGGACGGATTTGACACTTCAAAGGGACTTCTGATCCTGGCTGCTACTAACCGTCCGGAGGTTCTTGATCCGGCACTTCTTCGTCCGGGACGTTTTGACAGACGTGTCATTGTGGACAGACCGGATCTGAAGGGAAGAATCGAGATCCTGAAGGTTCATGCAAGAAATGTATATCTGGATGAGACTGTTGATTTTGAGAACATTGCACTTGCAACTTCCGGGGCAGTGGGTTCGGATCTGGCTAATATGATCAACGAGGCTGCTATCCTTGCTGTTAAGAGTGGACGCAGTGCAGTATCCCAGAAAGATCTTCTCGAAGCTGTTGAAGTAGTTCTGGTAGGTAAAGAGAAGAAGGACAGGATCCTCAGTGCACAGGAGCGCAGGATCGTATCCTATCATGAGGTAGGACATGCACTGGTAAGCGCCCTGCAGAAAGATGCAGAGCCTGTACAGAAGATTACTATTGTGCCGAGAACAATGGGGGCACTTGGTTATGTAATGCAGGTACCCGAGGAGGAGAAATATCTCAATACAAAGAAGGAACTGGAAGCAATGCTTGTGGGATATCTTGGCGGACGCGCAGCAGAGGAACTGGTATTTGATACTGTCACAACCGGGGCAGCCAATGATATTGAGCAGGCTACCAAGGTGGCAAGAGCCATGATCACACAGTACGGTATGTCCGACAAGTTCGGACTTATGGGTCTGGCTACACAGGAGAATCAGTATCTCAGCGGAAGAACAGTGTTAAACTGTGGCGATGACACTGCCACAGAGGTTGACCATGAGGTAATGGTACTTCTCCATAATTCTTATGAGGAAGCCAAGAGACTGATCGGCAGCCACAGAGAAGCACTTGATAAGATTGCTGCTTACCTGATCCGCAGGGAAACCATTACAGGTAAGGAATTTATGAAGATTTTCCATGCGGCAGAGCGTGGAATCGAGATTCCGGAAAATCTGGATGATCTGGTAATTCCAGAGGAAAAACAGAATACAGTAACGCTGGATAAGCCAGAGATTCAGTGATACAATAACAGAGTCGGAAATGAAATAATTTCCGGCTCTGTTTTCGTATCACAGGAAATTACGCTGTAATATCTCATGGATACGAAAAGCGTTCAGGGCAGGATTTTTTGTATAGAGGAGAGTTTATGTTTCAGATAGAAGAAGAACTGAAAAAACTTCCGGGTAAGCCGGGGGTTTATATTATGCATGGGGAGAAGGACGAGATCATCTATGTTGGAAAAGCCGTCAGTCTGAAAAACAGGGTGCGTCAATATTTCCAGAGCAGCAGAAATAAGGGCGCAAAGATTGAACAGATGGTTACCCATATCACCAGATTTGAGTATATTATCACAGATTCGGAACTGGAAGCCCTTGTGCTTGAGTGTAATCTGATCAAGGAGCACAGACCGAAATATAATACCATGCTCAAAGATGATAAGAGTTATCCGTTTATCAAAGTCACAGTAAATGAGGAATATCCCAGAGTCCTTTTTGCCAGAAGAATGAAGAAAGACAAGGCGAAATATTTCGGACCATATACAAGTGCCGGGGCTGTAAAAGATGTGATCGAGCTTGTGCGAAAACTTTATAAGGTGCGATCCTGTAATCGGGTACTGCCAAGAGATTGTGGGAAGGACCGTCCATGTCTGTACTATCACATGAAACAATGCAGTGCGCCATGCCAGGGCTATGTGAGTTCAGAAGAATATAAGAAAAATATCGCAGAACTGCTGAAATTTCTCAATGGAGACTTTAAGGATACGATTGATATGCTTACCGACAAAATGATGGCAGCTTCCGAAGAAATGCGTTTCGAGGATGCCATGGAATACCGGGATCTGATCCGCAGTATCCAGAAGATTGGAGAACGCCAGAAAATTACAGGTTACGGAGAGGAAGATAAGGATATCATCGCAGTTGCCATGGATGAAAGCCTTGATCTGCGGGAGCAGGATGCTGTTGTACAGGTATTCTTTGTCCGGGGAGGCAAACTGATCGGGCGGGAGCATTTCTATCTGCGTGTGGCGCGTGGCGATACAAAGGCTCAGGTATTATCCAGCTTTATGAAGCAATTTTATGCCGGAACTCCGTTTATCCCACGTGAGATCATGCTGCAAAAAGAAATCGAAGATGCCAAGATCATAGAGGAATGGCTTACAGATCGAAGAAAGCAGCGAGTCTATATCAGGGTACCGAAGAAAGGTACGAAAGAGAAGCTGGTAGAGCTGGCAGAAGAGAATGCAAAAATGGTTCTGGATAAAGACAGAGAGCGTATCAAACGTGAAGAAGGAAGAACCATCGGAGCAGTTCATGAAGTGGAAGAGTGGCTTGGACTGTCGGGAATCAGGCGTATGGAGGCTTATGATATTTCCAATATCAGTGGTTTTGAATCTGTAGGTTCCATGGTTGTCTATGAGAAAGGAAAGCCAAAGCGCAGTGATTACCGCAAATTTAAGATAAAGTGGGTGCAGGGACCGAACGACTATGCAAGTATGGAAGAAGTACTTACCAGACGATTTACTCATGAGGGAAAAGATGAGTTTGACAGCTTTTCTATTATGCCGGATCTGATCCTGATGGATGGTGGAAGAGGGCAGGTGAATATTGCGTTAAAAGTCCTGGAAATTCTGGGAATAGAGATTCCTGTCTGTGGTATGGTCAAGGATGACCATCACAGAACCAGAGGACTGTATTACAATAATCTTGAAATTCCCATTGATACAGACAGTGAAGGCTTCCGCCTGATCACCAGAATCCAGGATGAGGCGCACCGTTTTGCCATTGAATTTCACCGATCTCTGAGAAGTAAAGAACAGGTGCATTCCCTGTTGGATGATATCCCTGGTATCGGTGAAACCAGGCGGAAAGCATTGATGCGGAAATTTAAGTCTGTTGAGAATATCAGAGATGCATCATTGAAAGAACTTGCGGAGACAGAAAGCATGAATGCAGGAAGTGCACAGAAAGTCTATGAATTTTTTCATGGAGCTAGTGTACCGACAAGTTGATTGTTTCAAGAATCAACTTGTCGGCACACTGGTGAGAAAAAAATATAAAATATGTAAAAATATTTCTGGGTTCTTCTACATATTACCCAAAGACTCTCGCTTTTTGTAATTGAAGTTGTATATAGTGATGTGATATAATAAAAAAGACGTGAAATTTACTATGAAAGTTTCGGACGACAGCTATAAATGAGTTATGTCTGTATGAGCAGGTTTTGAGATAGCGGACAGACCGGGCTTTCAGATTTTGAACTGAAAAGGAGAAATAAATGAAGGGTGTACAGTTGACAAAATTAGTTCAGGAACTGGGACTTCACAACCTGACTCCTGAAATTGATCTGTCTGAGATTGTGATCAAGACAGCGGAGATCAACAGACCGGCATTGCAGCTGACAGGATATCTGGAGCATTTTGCAAATGAACGGGTACAGATCATCGGATATGTAGAGTATACTTATCTGATGCAGCTCAGTGATGAGGAACGGAAATTTAAATATGAAAGATTTATTTCTAGCAAGATTCCCTGTGTAATTTTCAGTACAATGACAAGACCATCACAGGATATGATCGATCTGGCAGTTAAATATAATGTTCCGACTTTCGTGACAGAGCGTACAACTTCCAGCTTTATGGCTGAAATTATCCGCTGGTTAGGTGTACAGCTTGCACCATGTATTTCCATCCATGGTGTGCTTGTGGATGTATATGGTGAAGGTGTCCTGATCACAGGTGAGAGCGGAATTGGCAAGAGTGAGGCTGCGCTGGAACTGATCAAACGAGGACATCGTCTTGTCAGTGATGATGTTGTAGAACTTCGTAAAGTCAGTGATGTGACGCTGGTGGGTTCGGCACCGGATATCACAAGACATTTCATTGAGCTTCGTGGTATTGGTATTATCGATGTCAAAACTCTGTTTGGTGTTGAGAGCGTTAAGGATACACAGTCTGTGGATCTGGTTATCAAACTGGAAGAGTGGGACAGAGACAAAGAATATGACCGTCTCGGCCTGCATGAGGAATATACAGAGTATCTTGGAAATAAGATTGTATGCCATTCTCTGCCTATCCGTCCGGGACGTAATCTGGCTATTATCGTTGAATCTGCGGCAGTTAACCACAGACAGAAGAAGATGGGATACAATGCAGCGGAAGAGCTGTACAAACGTGTTCAGGCAAACCTTGCAAAGAAACGTGAAGAAAAATAACTTAAAGTAATTTGGAGGATATCAGATATTATGGGAAAGTATTGTTTTGGAATTGACGTTGGTGGTACATCTGTAAAATGTGGACTCTTTCAGACAGACGGAGTCTTAGTTGAGAAATGGGAAATTCCTACACGTAAGGAGAACAGTGGAGAAGCAATCCTGCCGGATATTGCAAAGACAATCCTTGACAAGATCGCAGAGCGTAAGCTGGATAAAGAAGAAATCGACGGTGTGGGAATCGGGGTACCGGGACCTGTTAATGAGAGAGGGGAAGTGCCATGTGCGGTAAACCTTTTCTGGGGCTTTAAAGAAGTTACTAAGGAACTGACAGAACTGACAGGACTTCCGTCCAAAGCAGGAAACGATGCCAATGTAGCAGCACTTGGCGAAGCATGGAAAGGCGCAGCAGCAGGAGCTAAGAATGTCATTCTTGTAACTCTTGGAACAGGCGTTGGAGGTGGAATCATCGTTGATGGAAAGATCGTTGGCGGTGCTCATGGTGCAGGCGGAGAGATCGGTCATGCAGCAGTTAACCATGAAGAAAAAGAAGCCTGCAACTGTGGTAACTGTGGATGTCTGGAGCAGTATGCGTCTGCAACAGGTATCGTTCGCGTGGCACAGAGAACTCTGGCTGCTACAGATGAGCAGACTGTTCTTCGCAAATTTACAAAACTTTCAGCAAAGAATGTTCTGGATGCTTTTAAAGAGGGCGACAAAGTAGCCTGCGATGTTATGGCACAGGTAGGAGAAATGCTTGGCGGAACACTTGCTATGTTTGCATGTGTGACAGATCCGGAAGCCATCGTTATCGGCGGTGGTGTTTCCAAAGCCGGACAGCCATTGATTGACTGTATTCAGAAATACTATGAGAAATATGCTTTTACAGCATGCAAGAAAACACCGATCATTCTTGCAACTCTCGGAAATGATGCAGGTATTTACGGATCTGCGCGTATGGTTATTAAAGAAGTATAATATCTGAGAATCAATTTTGAAAATATATAAAAAATCCACAGTCCTGAGTTGACAGGACTGTGGATTTTTTGCAGTACAGGAACATCATTCGGAGGTGCTCCTGTACCGGTATTTTTGTATTAATAATAGTCGACCTGATAAGAGGAATCATCCTCGTTACCGTCACCGTTGTCATCGCTTCCGCCGGTATTATCAGTACCATCGTCACCGCTGTTACCGTTGTCATCAGTATTGTTACTGTCACCACTGTTGTCGGTATCTCCATTGTCGGAGTTTCCGCTGTTATCAGTGTCAGTGGTGTTGTCAGTCTGATCAGAGGAATCTGTATCATAATTATAGTCATAATCATCACTGTCATAGAAATGCTGGTCACAGTATTCAGTAGGCATGGTACCTACGTCAAAGTATTCAGTGATCACCGGACAGCCGGCTCTTGGAAGAAGTCCGGTTTCCTCGCAGACACTTAACTTTTCTACACTTGCAGGCTTCTCGAATTCTTTGGAAGGAAGTCCCTCATGGATACGAGTCATAACCTTTTTCCATAAAGCTTTGTGGAAGTTACGCGCATAATCAGGTAATTTCTCATTGTTGTCATAACCGGACCATACTGCGCATGTATAATATGGTGTATAACCCACAAACCACAAGTCGTTATAGGCTTCGGTTGTACCTGTTTTTCCGGCAACAGGCATATTGTCAAGCTGGCAGGCTGTACCTGTACCCTGTTTTACAACATCCTCCATTGCACTGGTGAGAAGAAAAGCAGTACTTTCTTTGATTACGGAACGTTCGGCAGCAGTATTCTCGATCAGGACGTTTCCATTGTGATCCAGGATTTTTGTATAATAAATCGGTTTGATGTAGTTTCCACCGTTTGCGATGGCTGCATAGGATGCACACAGTTCAACATTTGTGACACCGCGGGTGATGCCGCCAAGCGCAGTGGCAAGGTTTGCATCGCTCCATACATTACCATTGGCATCTTTGTCAGCCTCTGTTCCATGAGCAAGGGTTGTAAAACCAAAGTTGTCCAGATATTTCAATCCAAGATCAGGAGTTACTTTTTCCAGACACTTGACGGCTACAACGTTAATGGAATTCTGGATCGCAGTACGGATCGTGGTTGTTCCGTTGTAAGAACGGGTTGCGTTGTTTACAGGGGAACCATCCGGATATTCATAAGGTTCGTCTTCAAATGTTGTTGCAAGAGTCATGCCTTTTTCATTTAAAGCAGGTGCATAAGTGGACACGATCTTAAAGGTAGAACCAGGCTGTCTGGTAGTGTCCGTTGCCCGGTTCAGTGTAAGACTTGCTGTTTTCTCTCCACGACCACCGATCAGAGCTTTTACATAGCCGGTATGCTGGTCGATCACACTCATGGAAGACTGTGGCTGAGGTGCGAAATTGACACGCTCTGCAAGAACTTTACTTCCGTTGGCGAGTATGCTTGCCTTATATTTGTCTACATAAGTCTGTCCATCTTCCGGGGAATCGAACAGAAGATCGAAATCGGGATCCTCATTCTGAAAATAAAGCTGCAGCATTTCCTTACTGTAGTTTACCTGATTTCCATCAGGATCGGTAACCGTCAGGGCATAGTCAAGTTCATACTGGACAGTGTCCGGATAATTGGAAGGATCTGCATATTCCTCATCCAGGATATTCTGGATCTTGGAATCCTGTGTTGTATATACTTTAAGTCCGCCGCTGTAGAGAAGATTGGTTGCCTGTTTTTTGGTGTAACCTTTGATATTCATCAGGTCGTTGATGATCTGATCTGTCAGTTCATCTTCAAAATATGTGTAAACAGTATTCTCAGTGCTGGAGTTCTTTTCCTGAGCGGCCTGGATACGGGAATAAACATCATCTGCAAGAGCTTCATCATACTGATCCTGAGTAATATAGTTCTGATCCAGCATATGCTGGAGAACTTCCTTGCGTCTCTTCCTGTTGCTGTCAGGATTGATGATCGGGTTAAATTTCGTCGGGTTCTGTGTGATACCTGCCAGAGTTACACATTCAGAAAGATTCAGATCCCATACATCCTTGTCAAAATACTGTCGTGCGGCAGCCTGTACACCGTAGGAACCGGCACCCAGGTTAATTGTGTTCAGGTAATTCTCAAGAATGGTGTCTTTATCAGTTTTTTTCTCAACCTGGACAGCAAGGTACTGTTCCTGGATTTTTCGCGTAAATCTTTCCAGCTGAGTAGATTCACTGGTCCAGTTGGTAAATACGTTATTCTTAAGAAGCTGCTGTGTGATCGTACTGGCACCTTCTGAGAAATCTCCGGTAGTGAGAGCTTTCATTCCGGCACGAAGAATACCTTTTACGTCAATACCGTTATGTTCATAGAAACGTTCATCCTCAATTGCGACAACTGCATGCTGCAGATCAACAGGTATCTGATCGAGAGTGACAGGCAGTCGGTTGGAATCCGGAGCAGCCAGTTTACGGATCTGATTCCCTGCATCATCGTAGAGAAAGGTTGCATAGCCCAGTGGCATAATATCAATATCATCAACATCAGGAGCAGTATCAATTACACCCCTGAATGACCCCACACCCAGACAGGTTACTGCGATGCAGAGTGCTATCAGTGATACGAACAGGACTCTGATGAAAGAAACTCTGGCGCGCTTTCCCATCATGGAAGAACGGGAAATCAGTGCCGTCCGTTTCTTTGCAGTCGACTTTTTACCGTAGTTCATGTTAAACCTCCTTTATAATCCGTTCTATTATATCAAATAAGAATAAGTAAATAAAGCAGAAAAATAAAAATTCACAATTGCTTTTGGATCTTTTTAATGGTTATTGTGTTTTTTTACAGGATTAGTATACACTGTGCTGGCACATTTTTGTAATTCATGGTACACTGAGTCAATAAGAGAACGGAAAGAGGAGTATGAGACATGCTTGAGAAATATAAGACAGTTTACGAGGGCGGGGAAGGCGAGATCGTGGAAAAGAAATCCAGATTTATTGCTACAGTGCGTCCTGTACAGACCGAAGAGGAGGCACTGGCCTTTATAGAGGAAATGAAGAAGAAATATTGGGATGCCAGACATAACTGCTATGTATATTCGGTGGGAAAGAACAGGGAATATACCAGATGCAGTGACGATGGTGAGCCGTCAGGCACTGCGGGAAGACCAATGCTGGATGTAATCCTGGGGGAAGATATTTATAATGTGGCAGCAGTAGTTACCAGATATTTTGGAGGGATACTTCTTGGAACAGGAGGTCTTGTCAGAGCATATTCCAGGAGTCTGCAGGAAGGTCTTGCCGCCAGCACAGTGATTGAGAAAACCTACGGAATTTCTATGGAAGTAGTTACGGATTATACCGGGATAGGCAAGATTCAGTATATTGCCGGAGAACAGAAATTACCGATCCTTGATTCTGAATACACTGACAGGGTAGTTCTGCATTTGCTGGTTCCGGCGGATCAGATTGCATTTGTAGAAAAAGCAATCACCGAGGGAACAAATGGAAGAGCGAAGATGAAGAAAGAGAAAGATCTTTACTATTCAGTGATTGACGGTGAAGTGAAAGTATTTACGGACTGATAAAATATGCCCCATGCAGCCTGAAAACTGCATGGGGCATAAACAGTCAGCGAATCAGCATTTCTCCGGTTCCGGATAATCAACACCGAAAGTTTCTACTGTCATGGATTTGATTTTCTGCTCGTCAAGCGGACGGTCGCTGTAATCGGTATCTTCTTCTGCAATACGGTTTACAACATCCATTCCTTCAGTGATCTTGCCGAATGCAGCATAAGCACCGTCAAGATGCGGAGCATCTTTGTGCATGATAAAGAACTGGCTTCCTGCTGAGTTTGGATGCATGGCGCGTGCCATGGAAAGAACACCTGCAGTATGTTTCAGATCATTTTTAAATCTGTTCTGAGTGAATTCACCCTTAATGCTGTATCCCGGACCGCCCATACCTGTTCCGTCCGGGCATCCTCCCTGGATCATGAAACCGTTGATCACACGATGGAAAATAAGTCCGTCATAGAAGCCTTTTTTTACAAGACTGATAAAGTTATTAACTGTATTCGGTGCAATCTCAGGATATAATTCTGCTTTCATCACATCGCCATTATCCATGGTAATTGTAACTATCGGATTTGCCATAGTTTCAAGTCTCCTTTTCAAAAAGTATTGTATTTCGCTGTTCGCTCTATTATAATATGCAAAGAACAATTCTGCAAGAAAAAGGTGGAAAAGATGATTATAGAGACAAAAACACCACAGGAAACATTTGAGGTGGGAAAGAAGATCGGAGAGAATGCGAAACCGGGTCAGATTTATACTCTGACAGGTGATCTTGGAGTTGGAAAAACCGTATTTACCCAGGGGGTTGCGGCAGGGCTTGGAATCACAGAGCCTATCTGCAGCCCGACATTCACGATCATTCAGGAATACGAAAGCGGACGTCTTCCTTTATATCATTTTGATGTTTACCGTATCGGTGACATTGAGGAAATGGAAGAAATCGGATATGACGATTATTTCTTCGGACAGGGAATCTGTCTGATCGAATGGGCTGATCTGATTGAAGAAATCCTTCCGGAAAAGCTGATCAAAGTAACCATAGAGAAAGATCTGGAGAAAGGCTTTGATTATAGAAGGATTACAGTGATTGGTCCGGAGAACAGTTAGGAGGTAGAAATGAAAATTTTAGCTTTGGACAGCTCAGGAATTGTTGCATCTGTAGCAGTTGTGGAAGATGATACATTACTGGCTGAGTATACTGTAAATTATAAGAAAACACATTCTCAGACTTTGCTTCCGATGTTAGATGAGATTGTGAAGATGACGGAACTGGAACTGGAATCCGTAGATGCTATTGCAGTGGCAGCGGGACCGGGATCCTTTACAGGACTCCGTATCGGCTCGGCAACAGCCAAAGGCCTGGGACTTGCCCTGAAGAAACCATTGGTAGCAGTACCGACAGTAGATGCACTGGCATATAATCTTTATGATGCACAGGGATTGATCTGTCCGATCATGGATGCCAGAAGAAAGCAGGTATATACAGGAATTTACAGATTTGAAGAGCATCAGCTTATGACTTTGAAAGAACAGTGGGCAGCACCGATCGAGGAACTGCTGGAAGAACTGAATCAGAGAGGAGAGATGGTTACATTTTTGGGAGACGGTGTACCTGTATTTCGTGAACTGATCGCAGAGAAACTGCAGGTTCCGTATTCTTTTGCACCGGCTCATGTAAATAAACAGAGAGCAGCGGCAGTGGCAGCTCTTGGCAGTATTTATTATAAAGAAGGACGCACAGAGACTGCTATGGAACATATCCCGGAATATCTCCGTGTTTCCCAGGCAGAGCGTGAGCGTGCAGAGAGAGAAAAAGAGCAGAAACCGGCAGGTACAAAAATATGATCCTGCGGGAAATGCTTGTGGATGACCTGGATCAGGTAATGGAGATTGAGCAGGATCTTTTTCATGTGCCATGGACAAAAGAAGGTTTTTTTACTTTTCTGACCAGGGATGATGCCATGTTTCTGGTGGTGGAAGAGAAAGAAAAGATTCTGGGTTACTGCGGTCTTCTTATGGTTCTGGATGAGGGAGATATTACCAATGTGGCTGTGCGCAGGGACAGACAAAAAGAAGGAATTGGCGCTTTTCTGATGCAGAGCCTGATCCGCCTTGCAGCAGAGAGGGAGGTTACGACAATCCATCTGGAAGTACGTGTGGGAAATGAGACTGCAATTCGTCTCTATGAACGTATGGGATTTACCGGAGATGGAATACGTAAGGCATATTACAGTGATCCTGTGGAGGATGCGCTGCTTATGACCAGACATCCCGAATGAAAAAGAAATGAAAGCAGAAAAAATCAGCAGCCGGACCATACACCTTTTAAGGGAATTGCCGGAAGCTGGAAAATAGAGGGAATATATGTTAGATGTATGTTTAGTTGGAACCGGTGGAATGATGCCTCTGCCTCGCAGATGGTTGACTGCGCTTATGACAAGATATAACGGGAGCAGTCTGCTCATTGACTGTGGTGAAGGTACTCAGGTAGCAATTAAGGAGAAGGGATGGAGCTTTAAACCTATTGATGTGATTTGTTTTACTCATTATCATGGAGATCATATCAGCGGGCTTCCGGGACTTCTTCTTACTATGGGAAATGCAGACCGCACAGAACCATTGACTCTGGTAGGTCCCAAAGGTCTGGAGAGAGTAGTCAATGCACTTCGCGTCATTGCACCGGAGCTTCCGTTTGAAATTAAATTTATTGAGATTACACAGCCGGAGCAGGTCATTGAATTAAATGGCTATCGTATTACGGCTTTTAAAGTGAACCATAATGTACTCTGTTATGGCTATACCCTTGAGATTCTCCGCCAGGGAAAATTCTCGGCTGAGAGAGCGAAAGAGCAGGATATTCCACTGAAATACTGGAATCCGCTCCAGAAAGGGCAGACCATCGAAGCAGACGGTATTACCTATACACCGGAGATGGTACTTGGACCTGCGAGAAAAGGAATCAGGCTTACTTATACAACAGATACCAGACCAACAGAATCTATCCTGCGAAATGCAAAGGAATCGGATCTGTTTATCTGTGAAGGAATGTACGGAGAAGATGACAAAGCAGACAAAGCACGCGGATACAAGCATATGACTTTCCGCGAGGCGGCGGTTTTGGCTCGTGATGCCCGGGTAAAGGAGATGTGGCTGACACATTACAGTCCGTCTCTGGTCAGACCGGATGAGTTTATGGATAAAGTTCGTGAAATTTTTCCAAATGCATATCCGGGAAAAGACGGAAAGAGTCTGGAATTAAATTTTGAGGAATAATATGTCACTGAAACTGATTATGAACAAGTAGTAAAACGGATGACTTATCCGTCGGATATATGAGGAACAGAAAATGAAAGATACATTAATTCTTGCAATTGAGAGTTCCTGTGATGAGACTGCAGCTTCTGTTGTCAAAAACGGAAGAACTATTCTGTCAAATGTGATTTCTTCACAGATCGCTCTTCATACTTTATACGGTGGGGTAGTGCCGGAAATTGCTTCCCGTAAACATATTGAAAAGATTAACCAGGTAATTGAACAGGCACTGGCAGATGCAGATGTAACTCTTGATGATCTGGATGCAATTGGTGTCACTTATGGTCCGGGACTTGTAGGTGCACTTCTTGTGGGCGTTGCTGAGGCGAAGGCAATTGCTTATGCAAAGAAGCTTCCACTGGTAGGGGTCCACCATATTGAGGGCCATGTGTCAGCAAATTATATTGAACATCCGGATCTTGAACCTCCATTTTTATGTCTGATCGTGTCAGGAGGACATACACACCTTGTGATCGTTAAGGATTATGGAGAATTTGAAATCCTGGGACGTACCCGTGATGATGCTGCAGGCGAAGCTTTTGACAAAGTTGCAAGAGCTATCGGACTGGGATATCCGGGAGGACCAAAGGTAGACAAGCTCTCTAAAGAGGGAAATCCCAATGCAATTGAGTTTCCAAAAGCTAAAATTGGAGATTGTCCGTACGATTTCAGCTTCAGTGGTGTAAAATCAGCAGTGTTGAATTATATTAATCATGCGCAGATGACCGGAGAAGAGATAAACAGAGCAGATCTGGCAGCATCTTTCCAGAAAGCGGTAGTTGATGTGCTGGTGGAGCATACAATGCTTGCAGCCAAAGATTATGGGATGACTAAGATTGCAATTGCAGGCGGAGTGGCTTCGAATGGAACGTTAAGAGCGGCAATGGAAGAAGCATGTAAGAAAAATAATTACAGTTTTTATCGGCCGTCACCGATCTTCTGTACAGACAATGCAGCAATGATTGGAGTAGCTGCTTATTATGAATATATTAAAGGTACACGTCATGGCTGGGATCTGAATGCTGTGCCGAATCTTAAACTGGGAGAGCGTTGAGATGTCAGAAAGAAATACGGCCATTGTTCTGGCAGCAGGGCAGGGAAAAAGAATGCACAGTAAAGTACAGAAGCAGTTCCTGGAGATACAGGGATACCCGGTTCTGTATTATTCCCTGCGCTGTTTTCAGGAAAGTCCGCTGATTCAGGATATTATTCTTGTGACAGGAGAGGAATCTATCTCCTACTGTAAAGAAGAAATCGTGCAAAAATATGGATTTACAAAGGTATCGGCAGTAATCCCGGGAGGAAAAGAACGCTATGATTCTGTCTATGCAGGTCTTTGTGAATGCAGAGACTGTGAATATGTATTGATCCATGACGGTGCAAGACCTTTTGTGACAGAAGAAATTCTTAAACGTGGTCTGCAGAAAGTGAAGGAAACAGGTGCATGTGTGATTGGTATGCCTTCTAAAGATACAGTCAAACTTTCTGATGAAGAGGGATATGTAAAAGAAACTCCAAACAGAAAGTGTGTGTGGACAATTCAGACCCCGCAGATTTTTTCGTATTCACTGATACGTGAGGCTCATGACAGCATTCGTCAGAAAGATATGAGCAAAATTACAGATGATGCCATGGTAGTAGAGCAGGAGACAGGGGCAAAGGTTGCTCTGGCAGAGGGATCTTATCAGAATATTAAGATCACAACACCGGAGGATCTTGATATCGCGGAAGCATTTTTGAAACATTAAAGAATGTTTTGTGATTGAAAAATGCCGTATTTTAGCGGGTTTTATGGGAAACCTGGGAAGATAAAAATAAAAATTGAAAAAAATGTAAAAAAGTTGTTGACAGATGCGGGTATTGATGCTAGAATATCACTTGCGTCGGCGGTGAGAACACAACGAACGCAGTCAACAACATATGGAGAGATATCGAAGTGGTCATAACGAGGCGGTCTTGAAAACCGTTTGTCCGCAAGGGCGCGTGGGTTCGAATCCCACTCTCTCCGCTTGCCAAGTCACTTAAAAAGTTTTGAAAAAAGTACTTGACAAACAAATGAAAAGTGCGATATAATGCACAAGGTTCTTCGGTGAAAACGAAGAGAACTAAATAAAGACACGAGAGTGTGAAGAAAGTCGTTTCTGTGAAACGACGAATCTAGGGCAATTTGGAGAAGTACCCAAGCTGGCCGAAGGGGCTCCCCTGGAAAGGGAGTAGGTCGTTAATAGCGGCGCGAGGGTTCAAATCCCTCCTTCTCCGTTCTTTCTTGAGAAAAGAAAGTAAAAAAGTTCTTGACAAAGCAAAAAGGTTATGATAAACTTGAAAAGCTGTTGAAAAGAACAAATGTTGAAAAAGTTTGAAAAAACTTATTAAAAAAGTTCTTGACAAACAGAAGACAACATGTTAAAATAGCAAAGCTGTCGCAAGACAGACAACCTTGATAACTAAACAGTGAAACACATACGATT
>NZ_JAJDML010000044.1:0-33002 GCF_020594215.1 Blautia sp. DFI.1.216 | reverse complement strand
GTGTTTTTATTTGTTTTAATCTACTATATAATGTGTATAAAAATAGTTTTTCAGTAGCGTCCCTATAGAGGTGAGGGAATTCTTGCTACGGTTGTTAAAGATATAATCCCGCATTTTTTCTATTTTCTCTGCGCCAAAATATTTAGCTACAGGAACACCAAACCCTGTACAGCTTCCCATGCAGAATCCCAGTACCAGAAACTGAATACTGCTGCTGGCTCCTACACTTGCCAGCGCTTTTGCGCCAAGGATCTGTCCTACGATCGCAGCGTCAATAATATTATAAGTCTGTTGCAGCAAATTTCCTAATAATAAAGGAAGCGCAAACTGCAGCATCAGTTTCAGCGGATTCCCTTTTATCATAGATGTGGTCATTTCTCTTTACTCCCATTCTCTATATTTCTATAACAATTCCAGCTGATAAAATTATCTGCTTTGCTATTGATTTGATTGAATCTCCATTGAAATACAAATATCAATTTCAACAGAATTCCTTCATTATCATAACATTCCTATTTTTAGTTTCAATAAGAAATTTTGACATATTTTATCTTAAAGCCAAGTGTTTTCATACGTCAGGCGAATATTCGCAATTACATCAGGAGACTACTTGATTCTCCGCCTGCGACGGGTCGCTTCAGCGACATAATTCTTCTAACATAAAAAAGCCCTACAAAACGCCATCCAAGCGCATTGTAGGACTTTATATATTGACTTAACCTTTAATACCTGAAGATGCAATACCTTCTACATAATATTTCTGCATGAAGATGAACATGATGATCATCGGGATTGCAGAGATTACCAGTGCTGCCATGATTGCACTATAATGTACAGGCTGTGTTCCGAAGAAGGACTGAACTGCGAGCTGGATCGTACGCTTGTCTTCACCGGTCATAACCAGGAATGGCCACATAAAGTCATTCCAGTGAGCGACGAAATCAAGGATAAATACAGTTGCATATACAGTCTTGGAAATCGGCATAACAATCTTGAAGAAAGTTCCTGCCGGACGACATCCGTCAATTGCAGCCGCCTCGATCAGATCATCCGGAATATCACAGAAAAACTGACGGAACATATAGATGGAGAAACATTTTGCTACAAAAGGAATTACCAGTGCTACAAGTGTGTTTACCCAGCCAAGCTGTGACATTTCAATATATAATGGGAGCATGATTGCTTCCATCGGAAGTACCATCAGGGCTACTACCAGATTCATGATCGCGCCTTTTCCTTTGAACTCAAATTTTGCAAGCGCATAACCACACATGGAGTTTACAAGCAGATCAAGAACCAGGATGAGTGCAATGTAAAGCAAGGTGTTCTTAAATACCTGAGGAAGATTCATTCTGGTAAATACTTCTACATAGTTATTAAAAGAAGCAGATACCGGAAAGAATGTTTTCAGGGAGTTCATATTTGCAAAAATCTGAGATTCCGGTTTCAGAGACGCGGAAATCATCCAGATCAGAGGAGAAACAAAGATAATACCTATGACAATATTTCCAAAATAAAACATAAATTTGGAAAAAGCCGCAGAAAATTTCATTGATGATTTTTTCATTTTCCTGTCCTCCTTAATCAGTTGCAGTAGTTACTTTCTTCATTAACAGTGACATTGCCACAACAATAACGAAGAATACAGTTGCGATTGAGCAGGCATAACCAAAGTTGCCTTTCTGGAAGCCCTGTGTATAAATGTAATATACCAGAGTTTTGGTGGAGTTCTTTGGTCCGCCCTGTGTCATGATATATGGCTGTGTGAACAGCTTCATTGCCTGGATCATAGTGATCATAATAACATATTTTATAGTTCCTTTCAGTCCCGGAAGTGTGATAAACAGGAACTGATTCCATTTGTTTGCACCATCTACAGATGCTGCCTCATACTGATCTTTCGGAATTCCCTGAAGACCTGCCAGGAAAATCATCATCTGATAACCTGCGCCCTGCCATGCAGACATGAAGATAATGGAGTTCATGGCTGTATGCTCATTGCTCAGGAAATTAATAGGATCCATTCCCAGTGATACCAGCAGAGAATTAATAAGACCAGTGCTTGGATTTGCATTGTAAAGTACTGACCACAGAACAGAGATAACAACCATGGAGGTTAACTGTGGACTAAAATACATTGTTCTGAATATTGCGACTCCGCGGAATTTCTTTGAAACCAGAAGCGCCAGTCCAAGTGCCAGTATACACTGTACAGGTACAACAACTACTGTGAAATATACAGTATTTTTCAGAGCCATCCAGAAGTTTTTATCCTGGAACAGTTTCTGATAGTTTTCAATACCAATCATCTTTATGGCATCCGGTCTCATAATCTGATATTTAAATCCGGAATAGTAAACGGTATAGATCATCGGTACAACCAGAAATGCGATCAGAAGGATAACTGCCGGAGCAGTAAATGCATATGCAGTGATTCTCTCGTCACGTTTTCTGCCTGTCAGCTTCGTCTTAGCCATAATCCTTTCCCCCTTTTAACAAACTTAAAACGGCCGCACCGCAGAAGCGATGCGGCCAGGTTTCTATCCTGATTATTCAGCGTAGTATGTTTCGTAATCTTCTGTGAATGTTTCTGCTACTGTATCAAGTTCAGACTGGATATAATCATCATCAACTTCTCCGTTTGTAGCTGCATCAGAGAGGATATTTGTCATTGCTTCAGCATATGCAGAAGAGAATGTTGCATAGGAAGGTGTTCTTGGACGCGGAACTGCTGTGTTGTTCAGCTGTTCAACCATAAGTGCACGTGCTCCTTCTTTGTAATCAGCCATTGCTTCTTCATCATAAGCAGAGTTACGTGTTGCAGGTTTTGCGATTGCATCTGCATAAGTTGCTACATTTTCGCTGTTCATCAGCCACTGAAGGAATTCGCCTGCTGCATCCGGATTCTCACAGTCCTTGCTTACTGCTGCTGCCCAGTCACCACAAGGAGAAACTGCTGTACCTGTTTCAGATACCGGATAGTATGTTACACCCCAGTCAAAATCTGCATTTGCTTCCAGAGTTGCAACTTCCCATGAACCACCAAGCATTGTTGCACATGCACCGTTTAAGAACTCATCTGTGATCGGCTCAATGTTTGCATATCCTTTTGCAATAAGATCTGCAAGGTAAGAAGTTGTTTTTACTGCTTCTTCGCTGTTTACATATCCGTCAGCTTCCTTACCATCCTCGCTGATGTAGTCTTTTCCTTCAGAGATATACATTGGCTCTAATGCATATGGAAGACCTTCACCATGATCCATGATAATGTGTGTTCCCACATAATTATCTGTTGTACACTTTTCAGCGATCTCTGCCATCTCATCCCATGTGATCGGGTTGTCTAATGTACGGGAATCAAGGTCATCTGTATCAACACCGCACTCTTTGAGGTAATCTTTATTGTAATAGAATGCTACGGAAGATTCTGTTGCTCCGATTGCATATAACTGTCCGTCATAGGTATTCTGGGCAATGGATGAAGGAACAAAATCAGAAAGATCATCCTCTGTAAAATAATCACTCAGCGGAATGCTGATTCCGTTTGCTGCATAGTAGGAAACCTGCGGTCCGTCTACATAGAAGATATCCGGAAGGTCATTGGATGTTACTGCTGTAGCAATCTTGTTATCATATGCGTAGGAATCGGAACGGTCGATTGCTTCACGTGAGACCTGGATATTCGGGTTTGCTTCATTCCACTCTGCAATCTTCTCTGTCCACCATGTCTCTACCTGTTCTCTGTCTGTCGGGCTCCAGATTGTAATGTTTACTACATCACCATCTTTTGCCATTGCCGGTACTGCACTGAACATTGTAGTTGCCGCCATTGTGAGTGCCAGAATTACGCTCATTCTTTTTTTCATGTTTCTTTCCTCCTGATAAAATGTATTGGTTGTTGATGTTACATCTCCTTAATCTCGTTCGGGAAATGTTATTTTTATGAAACCCGTTCCATGTATTTCCTTTTTTAACCACAGCTATTTTGCTGTGGTTAAAAGCTTTATTAGTCCTTTTGTGGAACCCGTTTCATATGATGGTTTTATCATAATCTCTCTTGCCTTATTTGTCAATATATTTTAACTTAAAAATCCTGTTTTTGCATCAATTCGTATATTTTCACAATATAAGTTATCTGTTTTTATATATTTTTCACAATCATATCTGGGTTTTTTCTTTGCTATATTTATATTAAATTTCCTATATTCCGTTATTTTTTATATGTTTCCAAAAAAGAGAGAGGGAAAATAGAATTCTCAATTTTCCCCCTCTTCTTTCTATTTATTTTTTCATTTTTATGGAACCGTTACCATTTTTTTTACTGCCGGCAGATATATGGCACATTGCTTTAAGCAAATATCGTTACTGTTCACTCCGTTCTCAGTAACTTAGCCAAATATCTGTATTCTGCGGATTTATTTCCAGATGGATTTCATTTCACAGATTTTAACCTGCGCTTCTTTATCACTGTTCAGACAGAAGATTCCCTGGCTGCTGCTATTGTAAAACAGTCTGGTTCCTGCATCTTCTCCATCATTTAAATATACCTCAATTGTTCTTCCGTCTACAAAAATTTCTGCATTTCTGCATTTCTCCACAGAAGAAACAAACTGTACCTTATCGCTCTTTACACCTGTCATTTTGAAGAATACTTTTCCCCCTTCTGCAGTCAGACTGATGGATTTATCCCCATCCTGACCAAGAAGAATGTTGAAATCTCCTGTTTCTTCAAATGATACAGATGCATAATATCTGTTATCTGAAATGGAGCCGACTTTAATCTCACTGCCTGTGCTTTCATATACTGTATCACCCAGAAGAGTATAAACTTCCTCTACAGGTTTTGTATATACATGTTCATTCTTCACATGGAGCTCTCTTGGCAGAGTCATGCTTCCATAAGCTCCCGGCTCTGTAGCAATATGCTCTCCATAGAAATCACTGATCCAACCGATCAGGATCCTACGGTCTTCATGCTGAAAGCTCTGCGCTGCATAGCAGTTGCTTCCAAAATCCACCCACTGCTGTGTATGGACATCCATTGCATCACCGTTCCAGTCTCCCACATAATATCTGCACTGCTGGAATCTTCCGTATTCATCATAATGGCTCATCCATGCGCCCATAGCTACATATTTATCATCCAATGGGAAAAAGTCCGGACACTCAATGGTTCTGATCTTTGTTTCCTCTGTAATCAGAGGACATCTGTATTTCCAGTTCTCTGCATCTTCAGATTCGTACAGAAGAAATGTTCCTTTTTCATCTATACATGCACCTAATACAATATAATACTTCTTACCGATCTTAATTGCTTTCGGATCGCGGAAATCATAGTTGGTACCTTCCGGTTTCTCCCTGATAATCTCTTTTTCCGGCTCAAAATGGATCATATCACTACTCTTTGTCATTGTCTGATACTGAACAGTGTCCCATCCGTCATCCTGAGGTCCGATATGTCTTGTGAGATAGAAGTATACCTCGTCTCCCATCGGAAGTGCGCTTCCGGAGAAAGCACCACCTTTGATTGCAAGATTATCCAGGATTTCTTCCTGAGGCTCTAACGCAACCGGAAGATGTGTCCAGTGCATCAGATCCTTGCTTGCTGCATGTCCCCAGTACATATTATTCCACTCCTGTCCAAAAGGATTCAGCTGATAGAAAAGGTGATAATAACCCTTAAACCAACAAAGTCCGTTCGGATCATTATTCCAGTTCACAACCGGTGAAAAATGATACTGTTCTCTGTATGGAGTATCTATAAAACGAAGGAACTCTTCTTTATTCATCTCTTTATAATTATCTGTAGTATCCAGCACACAGATTCCATTTTCCATAATGTTTTCACATTCACTTAAATAAGCAAATGTTATTGTGCAGTCCTGTGTTGAGATTTCATATTCTGTATTTCTGCTTACCGGAAATTTGATCCAGTTTCCATAGATATGTTTCGGTTCTTTTGTCTCTGTTGTGCTTTCTTTTACATTTTTCAGGAGCACACTGCCTTTTTTGCCTTCATCCGGTTTTACAAATAATTCCAGACACTCATAATTTCCTGTGTACATACGTAAATCCCCTTTCTGATATTTGTCACATTTAGATGTGGTACCCGTTCCATATATTTTCAAAAAATATAACGCAGGTTTCCTACGCTTTTATATATGGTACCCGTTCCATTTATTTGGATTATATAATGAATAATACTATTTGTCAACACACTTCTGATTCTTCTCCATGTCTCACAAATATAGGAAAGCTCTTTGTACACTTTTCACATATGCCAAAGAGCTTTTCTATAATTTTTTGTATTAATGCTGTCACCTATAGATTCACAGGATATGTAGTCTGTCCCTGACGCACCTCTACCGGAATAATTTGCTTGTGAGGAACCGGACGACGTTCTTCGATAAGATCAACCACCGAGTTTGCACTGATTTCCGCAAGCATTTCTATGTTCTGGCAGATACTGGTTGCTTCCGGATAACAAAGTCTGGTGATATCTGTTCCATCATAAGTAACAACCCTAAAGTTATCCGGAACTTTTCTGCCTGCTTCCATAGCCAGATGCATATAATAAAGTGCAGGCTGATCAGTCCCAAATACACCATCTATCCCATCACACTTCTGCATCGCTTTTCTGGCTATTTCCCGGTAATCTTCATGACCAAATTTGTTCCACTCCATAATCACATCTATGACTTCCACTCCATGCTCTGTCAGAATGGTTTCAAGAATAGCATGTCGGTCATTAGCCGCAATATCAGGAGCCACACCTGAAATATTCAGGACTTTCTTACATTTATTTTTTATTAAAATATTAGCAGCCATTTCTCCTCCGGACATATGGTCCGATCCTACCATGGGAATTCCAGAACCGAAATCTCTGTCAAGGGAAACAATTGTTTTCTTTCTCTTCAGATACTCATCACCTTCCAGCGTATGTGATCCGGTAATAATACCATCTACCATATTTCGATCCAGCATATCCAGAAATTCCCGTTCTCTGTTACTTATACCTATGGTATTTCCAATCAGTGTCTTGTATCCCATTTCATAAAGAGCTGCCTCCGTTTGTCTCACATAACTAGAGAAAAACGGATGATCTACATCTGGTACAAGAATACCTACGATTCCGGTTTTATTGCGGAACAGATTTCGTGCCAGCTCATTAGGTTTATATTGTAATTCTTCAATTGCACTTTCTATCTTTTTTCTTGTATCTGCAGATACATAACCAGTTCCATTTATAACTCTGGAAACGGTTCCCACCCCTACGCCTGCTCTGCGCGCTACATCTCTTATACTCGCCATACCTACTTTTCCTGTTCTGTTATTACTTTTCACAATCACATAATAATTACTGTTCATACGCCTATCCTGCAAGGTGTTTTGACATGCATATACCAAAATTCCATTGCTGCAGGCAATCTGGAATAAATTTTAATAAGATAAGTATAGCACTGCGCATTTGTTCTTACAATTAATAAGTTGCCGAAAAGTGGCCCTTTCTTTCGTCAAACTGGAACATGTTCCAGTTATGTATCCAGACAGTCCTGCACAGACTGCCTCTTTTTTCCAACTCTTATACCATACAATTTACGTTTTATACTTATTAAACATCTCCGCTTACTTCTGTTCTTCATTTTTGTTTTATGTAAAAAGGATGCCGGGGGACAAATCCGACATCCTTTTTGCTGTTAACTTATGTTTATTTGCAGCAATCCTCATAAATAATACATTTGAGAGGTTTGCTATAGAAATGATGCAATTTATTTGTTATCCTGCTACTATTATTCGCCTCTGTGTTTACCCTGAGACAGATCCTCCACTACTTTTGCATAGTATTTATCTACGCTGAAGAATGCCATGCAGATTACACAGATTACAAATGTGATAACCGGTATCCATGCGAATGCGATTGAAATAGAGGACAGTGCAGATGCGCTCTGAACCTTAAGCTGTGCCTCAGCAACTGCGTTGTAGATTTTCTTCTTTTCTTCAGCACTGACTGTTTCCTGTGCCATTCCTTCTACACCGTTGAGAACTGTCTGTCCACCCTTTGTATCGCAGCCAACTGCAAGAGAGTTAAACAGGCACCATTCGCCGCAGATTACCGGGAAGTATTCCTGCATTTCTGCGATGTCCTTTTTCAGCTCTTTTACATATTTCACGTACTCTTCTACAGTCTGCTGGCAGCCCTTCATTTCTGCAACCATCAGATACTGATGAATATCCAGAACTACGTTCTTGTATTTGTCTTCACGCATAAAATCTTTCCATGCTTTTAAGCAGAATGCATCATGGAATACCACATATTTGTCTTCCGACATATGTTTGCGGATTCTGTCGTATGCTTCCAGATAAAAACCACGGATGAATTCCATTGTATTTAGCTTTGTTCCTTTAGCTTTCTCAGGATCAACCGCAGGATAGCGTTCTGTATCCTTCATGGATTCCCACATATCTTCCAGTATTGGCTCGTTCAGGATCTCAATTCCCCATAATCCTTTTCTTGTTCCGTATCTCTCTGCCAGTCTTTCCAATACTGTAAGCTCGAACTCCACTTCGTCCGGCTCCTGTGACCATTTGCATACACCACTGATTCCACCGTTGTCAAATCCATTCTGGCTGTCCGGTGCTGTATGAAGATCAATCAGAATCTGCAGTCCATATTTTTCAGCCCAGTTAAATGCTTTATCCAGTTCTTCAATACATCCGATGAATGGTTCTCTGTCACCGAAAATGAAATATGGAACCAGGATTCTCACTGCATCCATTCCCATGGATTTAATTCTTGTGAAGTCTCTTTCTGTAATGTACTCAGAACGATGGATCTTGATTCTTGCTTCATAGACTTCTTTCTGATATTGCCACCAAAAATATCTGGGTGGAGCAGTCCAAAGATTACATTTTCAAACATTTACACGAAAAAATCCGCATCCAGGATATTGCAGAGTATCTGCATCTGAATGCGAATTATCTTTCTGAACTATTCAGGCAATGCGAAAACGTTACTCTTACGGATTTCATTTTACAGGAAAAGGTAAAGCTTACCAGGAATCTTCTGGCTTGTTCCCCCTATTCTTATATTGAAATCGCCACTTATCTGGGATTTTCCTCTCAGAGTCATCTGGGAATTTTCGCTGTTATGCCATTCCATTCACTGTTTTATACTTATACAGCATCTCCGCATGATTCTGCTCCTCAATCTGGATATCTGCCAGCAGCTTGCGTACACCACTGTCGCCAAAGGCAAATACATCATCATTGTATGTTCCTGACACCAGCTTCTCTGTACCAATACAGTCTGTTGCAAGAAACGCATCGTGCTCTTTGTCTTCCGGTGAACTCATAGCTGTATAGACCGCTTTTGGCTGATAATCTCTGCCTGATCTGTCATTACAGTTACATTCAGGCACACTTCCGGAAAGAATCATTGACAAAGACTCATAATGCTTCTGTTCTTCCTGCTGGATATTCCGGAAAAGATTTTTAAGCTCCGGGTCTCTGGCCTGTTCTGCGTATTTTCCATACTTTTCCACACAGCTTTTCTCTTGTGTCTGAAGATCTTCGATTACTGAACGTTCCTTTTCTTTTAAAATCATAGTCTGTTGTCTCCTTTTTTAAGAAATACTGTATTTTGTTACATGAAAATAGTATGGATAAAAAATGCTTTTTTATTCTCTGTATCATGACTTATGACAATTTCAGAGAATATTTTGTGTTACTGTTCACATGCCACTGTCCCGCGAGGTGTTTTGGCATGAATATGCCAAAATCCCGAGACATACAAGCCAAAATTCCATTGCCGCAGGCAATCTGGAATGAATTTTGGCTACGTTACTGTGAACGGAGTGAACAGTAACTATTTTGTTCCAACACCACTGTATCAGAGTGAATTTCTGTTTACTTTATGATATACTTATATGCACGATAAAAGTTTTAAACTTAGGAAGATTTATAATGAAACGAATTGATTTTGAAAACGGAACTGTGACCAACAATATATTAAGCGCTGCGCTTCCCATGCTGGTAGCGCAGATATTGAATCTTTTATACAACATTGTGGACCGTATCTATATCGCCAGGATCCATGATATAGGAACAACTGCACTTGGCGCTGTGGGCTTATGCTTTCCGATCATCATGATCATTACTGCTTTCAGTAATCTCTTTGGTTCCGGAGGTGCACCAATTTTCTCTATCAACCGCGGAAAAGGAGATTCCAGGACTGCTGACATGATCATGAATACTGCTTTCACCATGTTATGTGGAAGTGCTGCTGTGCTGATGCTGATCGGATTTCTTTTTGCCCGCCCCTTACTGACTCTGTTTGGTGCTTCAGATGATGCTCTGGTTTATGCGTATCCCTATCTGATGATTTACCTTCTGGGTACTCTCCCTTCCATGATAGCAACAGGAATGAATCCTTTTATCAATGCACAGGGATATGCCATTATCGGTATGCTGTCAGTAACAGTCGGTGCAGTGACAAATATTATTCTTGATCCGATTTTTATTTTTGTTCTGGATATGGGGATTAAGGGTGCAGCGATTGCTACTGTCATCTCTCAGATTCTCTCTGCCTTGCTTGTATTTTATTTTCTTCATGGAAAATCAGAATTGAAGGTAAGATGGATTCATATAAATGAGATTTCTGAGTGCACCAGACATGCCAGGGATATCATCAGTCTGGGGTCTGCTGGATTTATCATGCAGCTGACTAACAGCCTGGTAAGTATCTGCTGCAATAATGTTCTTTCCGTGACAGGCGGTGATATTTATATCTCTGTCATGACTATTATATCCAGTGTTCGCCAGATGGTGGAGACGCCTATCCATGCGATCAATGAGGGAACCTCTCCTGTTCTCAGCTACAATTACGGAGCCAGACGTCCTGACAGAGTAAAGAAAGCAGGGGTTGTTCTGATCATTATGGTTCTGATCTATACAGGTATCATGTGGAGCGTCATTCTCATTGCCCCTGAATTTCTGATCGGAATCTTCAGTTCAGATAAATTGTTATTGAAGGATGCCGTTCCTGCGCTGAAGCTTTACTTTGCAGCCTTTATTTTTATGGATCTGCAGTATATTGGTCAGACAGTGTTTAAATCATTGAATAAAAAAAAGCAGGCGATTTTTTTCTCCCTGCTTCGTAAAGTATTTATCGTGGTTCCGCTGACTTATTTCCTGCCCTATGGATTACACATGGGCACAGATGGCGTGTTTATGGCAGAGCCTGTATCCAATGTGATCGGTGGTTCTCTGTGTTTTATTACCATGTTGGTTACAATCTTGCCTGAATTGAACAAAATGGGAAACTCCCGATAAGCAGAAAAGTCCTCAGTATTTATCCATTTTTAACTATCGCATAACTTTGCAGAAATTGTAAAAAGGATAAACAATGAGGACTTTTATTTAACTGAACATGAGAGTTCTTTACATAGCTTCATATATTTCCCAATATAATATTAATCAGGTTCTTATCGAGCATGATCGTCCGGTTCCATGGGTTGAGGATAATTCCCTCAATCTCATTTACCTGTAATGCTGAAGGAAAAAGCTGATCTATGTCTGTCAGAAAAGTGGATTGTACGCTTCCGCCACCTTTCAGTTCTTCCTCAAAGCTTGTAAATGCCGCCCACCAGACTTTTTCATCTCCGGTTTTCACTGTGCCGATCCGGAGCTGGCTGTCTCCTGTGGGCGGTTCTACTGAAAGGATAAACTGGCCGTTTTCTCTCATTCGTCTACGGATTACAGTCAGTGTATGTGCCAGCATTTCCTGAGTGGCTTCCTGCTGCAGAGCAGCGATCGCCTGCTCTATTTTTTCATTTCCCTGAAGACCTTTATCCTGATTTACATTCTTATTATCGCTCATATTGTTACCTTTCATCTGTGGTGATATCACTTTTCAGACAGTGTGTAAGATCATATTTCAGGGATGTCGGCGGCAAATCTCTCATGCCGCCGGCATCCTGTCATTTATTTATATTTCACAGCAGTTCCATATGCGATCACTTCTGCTGCCCCTGACATTACCTGAGAGGAGCCGTATTTTACACCGATCACAGCATCCGCATTCATCTCTTTGGCTTCATCCACCATACGCTTGGTGGCAATCTGTCTTGCCTCATTGAGCATTTCCGTATAGCCTGTGATCTCTCCGCCTACCAGAGTCTTCATCCCTGCCATGAAATCTTTTCCTACATTTTTTGTCTGTACAACTGTTCCCTTTACAATTCCCAGTGCCTCAAACTCTACACCCGGAATATATTCAATACTTAGAAGCTTCATCCTCTTCTCCTCCTTCAATCTCTTTCATGCGTCCTGCAAGTGCTGCCAGAATTCCTCCGATGATCACAACCGGTATGGCGATCAGAAATATCAGCAGTCCGGTCGGTATGGGATCTTGTGTATTTGCCCACAGCATAAGCCCTATGGTAAATCCCATAAGCAAGATCATAACTACTGCTCCAATGATCGCTCCTGTCCTTCTTTTCTTACGGATATCTGTTTTCTTTATATCCATAAACCTTGCACCCTCTTTCTCCATCTGCTCGATTTCTTCCAGACAGTTCTCGGCATTCAAGGTATCCAGAGACTGATGCTCTGCGATCAGGCGCTGGCACATTTCCTGCATTTTCACAAGGCCTTCCCTGCGGCGTTCCAGTTCTCCCAGGTGCTGTTCCAGACAGACCTGCAGGCTTTTCCTTTTTTCAAAAAGAGCTCTCATCTCTTCTATGGAAATATCCATCTTCCGGAATAATTTGATTTCCTGAAGTCTGGCAATATCTGCCGTATGATATTCCCGGTATCCGTTCTCTGCACGCTCCACATTCAGGAGACCCTGCTCTTCATAAAAACGGATATTCTTTCTGGTGATGCCTACCAGCTCTTCCACCTGTTTGATCTTCATACTGCTACCTCTTGCTTTCCTGACAGCAGATATAGCTGATCCGCTGCTCTACTGCCCTGTCTGTGCTTCCTTTATACTGCTTCCACAAGGAGGAAGGTCAAGTATTTTTTGAAAGAAATTGAAAAAAATATAGCTTCCGGCAGGGGGAATCTTTTAAGCTCCTGTACGGTCTGAACCTCTCATAATTGTGATCAGAGAGCTGAGCAGCAATAACATGGGATAAAACAATTTCGGCATAATCTGAAATGCAGAAATCTCACCACCCAGTTCGTTCACTGCTGAGATTGCAACCAGCATCTGTGCACCATATGGAATCACTCCCTGGAAAACACAGGAAAAAGTATCCAGTATGGAAGCTGTCTTTCTTGGTGTAATCCCATACTCTTCTGCCATTTCCTTTGCGATAGGGTTTGCCATTACGATCGCCACTGTATTATTGGCAGTGGCAATATCCATAGTTCCTACCAGAAGTCCCATTCCAAGCTGTCCGCCTTTCTTTCCGCGGAAAATTTTATGGATCCAGCCAAGAAGCGCATCGAATCCACCATACTCACGTATCAGCGCACACATGGCAGCTACCAGAATCGCCACCATACAAGTCTCAAACATTCCGGATACACCGGATCCCATATTTTTCAGGATCTCTACAGGTGTGGTATGTCCTCCGATCAGCATAATAAATGCTCCGGATACGATTCCTGTCAGCAATACCACAAACACATTGATCCCAACAATTCCTCCGATCAATACCAGCACATACGGTATTACCTGAGTCAGATGATAGGGCTGGATCACACGGCCCTGGATTTCTGTCTGAAATGACAGGATCAGGATTAAGATCAGTGTGGCAACGGCTGCCGGAAGAGCGATCCAGAAGTTTTCCCTGAATTTGTCTTTCATCTCACATCCCTGACCATTACATGCAGCAATCGTCGTATCTGAAATAAAAGAAAGATTGTCCCCAAACATGGCTCCTCCCATAACAGAAGCCACACAAAATGCCAGATCAAATCCTGATGCTGTGGAAACTGCTGCTGCAATCGGTGTCAGAAGGGTAATGGTTCCCACAGAGGTTCCCATAGCCACAGACACAAAACAGGCAACTATAAACAGCACAGACACTGAAAATCTGGCAGGTATCAGACTCAGCATACAATATGCAACACTCTCAGCACTGCTTCTTCCCACAACTCCTACAAAAGATCCGGCTGCAAGGAAGATCAGAAGCATGGTGATGATATTTTTGTCCCCAACTCCCTGTGCCATGATCTCCAGTTTCTTATCAAAATCCAGCGATCTGTTCTGCAGACAGGCAACCAGGATTGCAGCAAGAAATGCTACTACAATAGGCACATTATAAAATCCCATGGGGATTTCCATCACATACTCAAACAAAATGCCCAGTCCAAGGTATAATACAAGAAATACACCAATGGGAAGCAGGGCAATTCCTTTTCCTTTTCTCATCTTTCATCCTCTTTCTACCATAATCTCTTTATGGTTATATAATCACTCTGCTATTTTAGCATACCCACAGCTTTCCTGCCATAATATTTCTCACAGCTTGGGCTGATAGCGCATATCCGATACATTGTAAACCGTCACAAAAGCCTTTGGATCTTCATGATTGATGTAAGCCATCAGCTTCTGATATTCTGTTTTGTCTACTATCGTGATGATCTCATTGCGTTTCTTCATATTATAGGCACCTGTCGCTTCATAGATTGTCGCTCCGCTGTGCAGATCTTCGATAATGAATTTACGCAGTTCTTCCTCTTTCTGAGTGATGACGCAGACACGACGTTTAATATTATGGTCAAAGATAAAGTGATCCAGAACTATTCCATTAAAGTATGTTCCCAGAATACTCAGCACCACTGTTTTCTTATCATATACAAGCGCTGCGGAAAGAGCCACACACATACCGGAAAGAGACATTGCTTTTCCCAGTTCCATGTGGAGATATTTGTTCATGATCTTTGCCACAATATCCAGTCCGCCGGAGGATGCATTTCTGTTAAAAAGAATGCTCAGTCCTACGCTGACCACCAGGATATAGCACAGCACATCCAGCTCCTGACTGTTGGTCATAGAGCCAAAATCCGGGAATAATTTCTCAAATAATCCGAGAAATAAGGGCAAAACGATACTGGTGTAAACTGTTTTTACGCCAAATTCGCGTCCGCAGGTGATGAAGCCAATGATCAGAAGTACCACATTCAAAATCATGGTGATTGCAGACAATGATAAAGGTACAAAGTTTGATAACACGATACCAAGACCGGAGATACTGCTTACAGAGGTATGGCTCGGCACCAGGAAGAAATAAACTGCTGCCGCAATGATTGCTACCGCACCTGTCAGGATCAGCGCTTCCTTTATGATATCTGCATAATTTAGTTGTTTTTTCATAGTTAGGTTTCCTGTCTTTCTTTCCATATTCTTGTTCTATTGTAACATATGGGAAGAGAATGTCCATCAGCAATTACAAAAAGAGGCTGCCTTCCATGACAACCCCTTTGTAAATCCTTATAACCTATAGGACTGCTATAAAATTCGCTTTCATATTTTAGATCGTGTTTGAAAAACACTCTAAGATTTTATCCTAACGGCTCTGTATGTTCTTCAGATAAATAAGCCTTCTGTTCTTCCTCCGGAGCTTCCCAGATTGTTGTTGTAGTTCCATCCTTATCTACATATACTTCTTTTATCTCATCTTTCTTCAAAATATCATGAATATGATCATATGGATAAAAAATACAGCTTACATATTTTTCCCACAAACTCTGTTCAAAATGGATAGTCATTACACCTGTTTTCCTGTCCAAAGATGTGCTCCAGCGATAATTTCCTTTTATATTTGTTCTATATGTTACTTCATCTTTATTATCCTCAATAATAGTTATCCCTGCATCTTTGTAGCTGATATATGTGACATGTTTATTCATGAACGTGAACACTGCCACAAAACAAACTATGGTTGCTGCTATGGAAAGCAGGATTGTTTTTATCTTTCTTTTCTTTAAAAACTTTCTGAAACTCTTCAGATCATTTGCTTCATGGCTGCTTTCTTTTGTCTGTGCAGAGATCTTCATATCATTTTCAAGGCCTGTCTTTGTCTCATGGTATACCCGCTGGCAGATTTCGCAGTTTTGCAGGTGTTCTTCTACAAGTTCTTTTGTGTCATCACTTACCACATCATCAATGTATAATGGCAGAATATCCTGAATCACATTACAATTTATTTTTTCCATGTTACTTTTCCTCCTGACTTATCTGTGCTCGTATCATCTGGCGTGCACGATGGTAAGTTACTCTTGCCCACCCTGCACTTTTCTGATAGCATTTTCCGATCTGCTCAAAGGAGAGCTCACCGTATATCCGCAGGTGAAATACTTCCCTGTAGGGTTCCGGTATCAGTTCTGCATAGCGTTTGAGATTCCGAACTGTCTCATCCTGCACGATCTGATCCAGTACTGCCGGGGATGTATCCTGCATGGAATCCTGCATTATTTCTGAAAATTCTTCGCCTACATAGATTTTATTTCGTCTGCAATAGCGGAAATATGTATTCTTCGCAATTACAAATAGCCATGCGCGGATATCCTTCCGGCCATCAAATTTCTCAATATTATTCATTGCCTTCAGGAATGTTTCCTGGGTGATCTCCTCTGCCAGACTTTCATTTTCGGAAAGTGCCCGGATATAGAGAAAGACATCATGGAAATACTTCCGGTAGATTGTTTCGATTTCTGATTTTTCCATTCCTGCTCCTTGTATTTTTATTATCCTACTGCATCTTTCGGGATTTTTAATGGCCCTGTCTGGCCGATCGTGGTGCCGTCCTTATCCAGAATATAACCATCTTTATCCTGATATGACCCTGCCGGCGGTGTCCACATAGATCCATCTGACGACCTGATCTGTCTTCTTCCATTGAATGTCTGAACACGGTTCTGATTTTGTTGTATCTGCATTGAATATGCACGGCTGCTCACCTGAGTATCACTGTCTGTATCAGATGCACAACCTGATAAACCAACCATAACTGTCAGAATGAATATTCCTAAATATCGTTTCATGATGATCCTCCTGTCTGCTGTATCATTATTTTATCTGATGTCTTTCTATATAACTAAGTCACAGACAGAAGAAACGTTACAGGAAAATTTATATTTTGATATTTTAACCGAAACAAGTAAATTTCTTCTTACACTACCTGTTTAACTTTATAATGCAATATCCCTTTGGTCAGAGACACTGCCAACACACCCACAGCTATTACAGCTACAACGTACCAGATACTGTATATATCATTCAGATTCACCTGCATAATGAGAAACATCGGCATCGAGTCCACCAAAATCCATACAAATCCACCAAAAAAAATCCGTACAAGCAATGGAATTGCCCAGCATATTGCAGTTACAACTACAGCTCCAAACATACTGTCCTGATATGCTGAAATACACAATGTAATGGCATTTAATGATAAAAATGCCAACATCCCCAATATCAAAAGCACTGACAAATAACTGAAAAATGGAACTTTATCCACTGTCTTCCACATACTTCCCGAAATGACTACTCCTGTCAGATTGTATCCTCCCTTTAAGTCATACACGATTTTGCATAATCCCCATGCACTTCCTGTAATTCCTGCATATAACAGAACTGTTATCGTAAAAGAAGCCAGAACTTTGGCTGAAGTATCCTTCCTTTTCCCCTCCACTGTTGTAAAGATTACTGGTAACATCTTTGTCTGACTTTCCTCTGCAAAAATACCTGAAATCACACAGAGGATCATAATACTTCCCAAAATCAGTCCAAACTGCAGCAGTTCTCCGAAAACTTTCCAGCCTGTGGTATATTCCAGTGTTGGTTTGAGCTTCCACATTGACAATATCTCATTTTTCATCTGTTTCTTATCGTTTTTTTCTGATTTGCTGTCTATATTTTCATTGTATTCTTTATAGGCTTTCCATAAATCAGTGTCCTTAAGCCTATATCGCTCTGTAGGTTTTACTCCATTCTCCCAGCTTCCATTTGTAAAAAATCTTGTTACAAAATCATTCAGATAATTACCGTTCTTCCAGCCAGACATATTTTCATTTAATTCCGAAGGAAGTCCATATTTATCTACAATCTGATTGATTTTTTCATCTGTGACAGTACCCGCATACTCTTCTGTAATTTTTTTATTCATCTGTACTGCTTCATATCCTGAATAGCTCCGACCATCTATTACACATCTCTCATCTCCCACTTCCGCAAACCAGAAATACACAAACATCAATCCCAAGATTGCTAATATTCCTATCCAGAAAATCTTCCTGTGAAAAATTTTATAAAGTTCCATCTTATACAACTGTATTCTCATCTCTTCTGCTCCTTATTCTGTTAATATCCTGTGTTTGATAAAGATATGCATCCTCCAGTGTTTCCTCTGCAAGTTCAGCAGCGGGAAATGGGCATTTTTCTGAAATAATCCTCAGTTCTGCCTGGTTTTCCTCACTGCCGTTTCTCAGGTTACTTACCATATACTGGTTACAAAGTTTTTGTGCCACATCAGTCGAAACATTACATTTCCAGACATATCCCTTTACACTTGCAGTAATCCCCTGTTCTGTTCCACTACAGATCAGTTCACCATCCTTCATAATTAAAATCTGATCAGCGATGTATTCAATATCGGATACAATATGTGTCGAAAGTAATACTGTTTTTTCTTTTCCCAATGAACTGATAATATTTCTAAATTTTACCCTTTCTTTCGGATCCAATCCTGCAGTCGGTTCATCCAGAACCAGAATTTCCGGATTATTGAGCAACGCCTGGGCTATTCCTACTCTCCGAAGCATTCCCCCTGAAAAAGTTCTAAGCTTTTTCTTTTTATCCTTCTGAAGTTCTACCAGTTCCAGCAGTTCCTGAATCCTCTGCTCGGAACACTCCGCTGACATAGCTTTCAATGCAGCTATGTATCTCAAGAATCTTTCTGCTGTAAAATTGTCATAATAACCCAGTTCCTGTGGCAGATACCCCAGAAGCCTGCGGTACTCTGCTCCCATCTGAGCAATTTCCATTCCATCATAATAAATATTTCCTGTGGTTGGCTGCAAAACTCCACAGATCAGACGCATCAGAGTTGTTTTTCCCGCCCCGTTTTCTCCGAGCAGACCATAAACTCCATGTTTAAATGTATAACTTACCTGTTTCACCGCTGTTTTGTCTTTATATTTTTTCTGAACCTCGTATAACTTTAATTCATGCATATTATGCCTCCTCAAACACCATTTCTCCTGCCGAGAACAATCTTTTTACCTGCACAAATGTTAATCCTCCTGCCACTGCACACACACCTGCCCATATACTGATTGAAGCAGAAAATAATGCGCCAGAAATGTTTGATACCACTATACAAACACCTGAACAGATAAGAATTCCTGCTGCCATTGCCACTGATGCTTTTTCTCCTGTTTTAAAAAGTAAAATCCCGAAATCTAATGAACCTGATACGAGATATGCTGTCAAAATATATATCACTGTCTGCAAATTTGATACTTCCCATGTATTTCCTGAATATAATGCCAATAACATAATAACTGTAAAATTAATGCTTCCGATAACCATCAGCCCTGCTGCCGCACACATTCTGGTATCAAAATAACAGGTTGCTCCCAACTCTGCCATTTTTCCAAAATATAACTTGTTAATCCCCCAGACAGAAAGCGTGCTCAAACAACCAGAAATTATCATACTTACCATTATCGCATCATTTTTCCCTGTTCCTGCATACTGCAAAAATACCATCAGCGCAAAACCTGCAAAAACTGCCATAATATACACAATTACATATGTTTTATCTATAAGTCTGAATTGCTGCCACAAAATATCCCTCAATGAAATCTCTGTTCTTTTTCTCTGCTTTTTATTTTCATTTTTGTCGATCTCATTTTGAAGATATTCATACATTTTTAATATCCGCTTCTGTTCCGGACAAACCTGTATTTCCGCTTTTTGAAAAAGCCGTCTGATATCTTTATCCTGCATTCTCATTGATCTCCTTCCTTTATCATATTTTTCATCTGCTGAATTCCAATACGATATCTCGACTTTGCAGTAGAGAGACTACAATTCATCATCTTTGCAATATCTTTAAATTTCAATTCCTCATATGCACGCAAAATGATTACCTCCCTTACCTCCTGGGAAAGTCTGTTCAGTAGTCCTTTCAGATAAAGATAATCTTCCATTTCTTTCATTTTATCTGTTCCGCAAATATCTGGATATTGCTGAATATTTTTCGTGTTTTCACTTATTTTAAGAATTCCGTTTTCATTCTCAGCTTCATAACTGCGGAGATTTTTTCCTGCCTCTTTTTTTCTCTGCTGATAATCAAAGCAGAGGTTTCTGGCAATGGTAAGAAGATATCCTTTCAGATTGTTTCTTTGATAAGATGTCCCATATTTCATAAACTTCAGGAAAGTTTCCTGCGTAATATCATAGGAATCTTCTTCGTTCTGTATCATGTAAAGACAGAAACGGAAAATGTCCGCATAATATTGTTTTATAATGTCAGATAATGCCTCTTTATCTCCGTCCCGTACTTTCTTCAGCAGCTTTCTGTCACTCATTATATATTCTCCTGTTGTAAAACGTCTTACATATTATATAACCATAAATGATGTAAAAAAGTTCACAAAACTTATTACGTTTATAAAATTTCTCATGGAAAAACTGCATTGAAAGAGTTCTTCTGCTTTATATTGCATAATTACATGTTTCTGATAAATTACCCGATATGGGTATAGAAGTTATAGATGTGCATAATCGAATACAAAAAGATTCCGAGCATACATTAGAAAAACAGGGAGATAAATTTCTTATCTCCCCAAAACTGACGATTCGTATTTTAAGCTACGATCCACTTTTCCTCACTCATGTAACTCATATGATGTTCCAAGCACCTGATCCAAAACAGCAAGTACGGGTTTATTATTTAATGGTTACTGAGCAATGACCTGCGTTTCGGTACCCCCCCCGCCGCCGGATTTTATGCTTCTTATTGTCTTTTCCAGCGTCTTCATATCAACCGGTTTTGAAATATGGGCATTCATACCAGCTGTCAGAGAATGCTGAATATCCTCTGAGAATGCATTGGCAGTCATGGCAATAATCGGAATTGTCTTTGCCAGCTCATGGGAGCTTCTGCGGATTGCCTTCGTTGCCTCATAGCCGTTCATGACAGGCATCTGTATATCCATCAGGATCATATCATAGTCACCAGGAACAGACTGTTCAAATGTCTCCAGAACCCTTTGACCATTTTCACAAATCGTACACTCCGCGCCCTCAATCTTTAACAGTTCCGTCAGAATCTCCGCATTCAGCTCATTGTCCTCTGCACACAGAAATCTCATTCCTTTCAGGATATTGCCATCCTGCTCTTCTGTTTCTGCCTGTGAATCCGGAGAAACAGATCTTTCTTCTGCGATTTTCAGATCCATAAAAACCTCAAAACAGCTGCCCTGTCCCGGTTCACTTTCTACATCAATGGTTCCGCCCATCAAATCAACCAGATTTTTGGTGATTGCCATTCCAAGACCGGTTCCCTGTATCTTATTTGTCAGGGAATTTTCTGCACGGGTAAAGGCATCAAAAATCGTGTTCTTGAAATCTGCCGACATTCCCATACCATTATCGCAGACTAAAAAGCGATACTTTGCATAAACAGATGAATTTGATTCACATTCCTCTGCCAGAAGCTGAATTTCTCCACCTTCCTGTGTATATTTTATTGCATTAGACAGCAGATTACTAAAAATCTGCATCAGATGAACCTGATCCCCGTTCACCCACTCATGCCTGATGTTTTCTTTTGTAATTGTAAGAGTCTGCTTCTTTTCAGATATCTGAGAACGAAATATAGTGTCAATCTCCTGTATAAAATCCGGAATAGAAAAATCAGAATACTTGAAGACAGTTTTTCCTGCTTCAATCTTACTCATATCCAGAACCTCATTAATGATTCCTAACAGATGCTGTGAGGAAGTATCAATTTTATCCGCATACTCTATTACCTTGCCTTTATCACCGGCATCATGTCTGATTAAGGACGTAATACCAATGATCGCATTCATAGGAGTACGTATATCGTGAGACATATTGGCAAGAAAACTGCTCTTGGATCTGTTCGCCTCCTGTGCCACCTGAAAAGCATCCTCTGCCGCCTGTTTTGCCTGCCGCAGCTTTGTATTCACTGTTTCCAGCTTGGCATTATTTTCCCGCTCCAAACGGATTGCTTCCTGCTGATTTCTGTACATAACAAAGGAAATCCCCATCATAACACAGGCAGCTACGATAACCGTAAAGATAACGATAAATACCATAACAAAATTGACAAGTTTTAATGTATTCGTAGCAACATACTCCGCCGGAACCAGAAAGATAAGTGTCCATTCGGCATTTTCCATTCTTTTTAATCCGTAAAAATATTCTGTTCCATCCAGAACTGCATTAGAATAACTGCAGTCTTTTTTCTCCAGTTCCGCCTTTGTTTTCTCAAAGGAAGAATTGTGAAGATACTTCATATTCTGTAAAACAGAAAATACATTATGGCCCTTGATCAGTTCCACCTGATTGCTGTTGAACAGTTTAGATCCATTATCATCCAGTACATACACACTGTTGTTTCCGTTATAAGCTTCGCAGTTAAAATATGGATTTAGCTGTTCCATGTCCTGGGCAATTCCAAAATAGAGAATTGAAGTTTTCTTTTCTCCATTTTGAAGATGTATGGGCTCCGGCAAACGATTCAGAAATACCATCTTTGACTGGTTATCCGTCATAGAATCAAAAACAAAACTGATCTTTTCAGGACTTTCTTCAAAATAATCCAGTTCCCGGAAAAGTCCCTTGTTTCCGGATTCTGTATAATATCCGCCTTCTGAATCCACTGCCATCAACGTAATCTTCTGCTCTGCATATGCTGATAATTCATATTTCTTTTTCATGTGTCTGCAGAGTTCATCTGTAGTCTGTACGTTTGCATCTCTCAGATAATTACATTCTTCCGTTACCCGATTCCAATGGGAATCGATCACATCCTCCAGATTTTGAAACATTTGACGGGTAACCTCTTCCATCTGGTTTAATCGTTCCTCATAGATAATATCCTGGATATAAGTATGATACAGGAAAAAGAATGCAAGAAACATCGCTATACCAGTCATACAACAACCCAATATTAAGTTCCGGTAACTCTTTGCCTTCTGCATCCTTCTCCTCCGCTTATTTCCATTCAGCGTCTGCTTCACTTAAAGTTTCAAATTGCCCAAAAAACTCCTTTGCCGCATCCATACCCACAACACCACTGTCTGTCACTTCCGTTTCTGATGCCAGTTTTTCACTGATTCCGGAAATTGCAACCTGATAAGTCTTTCCATCCTCCAGTTCCATATCTTCAGGATTTACCAACATATATGGATAATTCTTGCCTGTACCAACTGCATCATAACCTTCTTCATACAATGCCTGAATCTGTTTTCCTGTCAGCCTGATTGTTTTAATCGTCTGTGACCAGCCAGTCGGAAGAATGATACATACATCATAGTCTGTAATATTCTTTGCATACAGTTTTCCGCTCACACCATCATTGTTCTGGTTCGTACCATTTCCACTGATCCATGTTCCAAGGGATATAAGAGCAACGTCACTTCCGGTTGCCTCGGCAAAGCATCTGCCCACCAGCTTTGCACAGCTTTCCTGTGAAATTTCCTCTGTAGCTGTTGTGATCACTTCCGGCTGATTATTTACCACGCTGTCCTGATCCTCATCCAGCTGATCTGCCACATCCTTTATTGATGCCTTATCCTGCATGAATTCCAGCATTTTGGTTCCGGTATTTACAATCGTATTTTCCCATCCGGAATAAATAAACGGTGTCGTATTCCCTGCATTGATAAAATCCGAAATATCTGCATAGAAGGTGTCATCCGCCTTTGCATCTTTGAAAGGAAGCAGTCCTGCTTTTAATGTACTGTCCGGATACAGGGCACTGGTTCCTTCTACCGTAGACAGCACCTTCATGACTTTTAATGCATCTTCAAGTTTCTCAGGATCATTCTCCAGCTTTTTATTCAATCCATAAAAACGGTTTACATTTAAAATAAATACATTCTTGCTTCCATCTTCAGACAGGTATGGCATCAGACCAAATTTGTCCGTTGTATCTTCTGATTCCATAATGCCATTCTGTGGTCCCAATAGAAACAGTGAATTTCCCTTTATAAAAGCTTCTCTTGTTTTACTATCATCTACCGGATCACTGTTGCTGCAGTCAAGCATACCGAGATTTTTCCATTTCTGGATATATTCCATGCTGTCCATCATGCCTTCCGTGTCACTGACATTTGCCTTTCCTGACAGGTAATCTTTCTGCCACTGCTTTCCAGACATAGTACCAAGGAATCCCGCATCCGCAATATTACATATATACTGGAAGGCTGAACCAGGATACTGAATCTGTGCCATACATAACGTAACTCCTGCTTCTTTTGCCTTGTCTGCAAGTTCTTCAAGCTCTGTAAAAGATGTTGGCAGCTTCCAGCCATGCTTCTCAAGCAGTGTTTTATTATAGGTGATTCCATAACAGTTGTACAAAGATGGAAGCATATAAAGTGCACCCTCATCGGATACATCTTTCAGACGTGATTCCACATAATTATCTGTAAAATCGTATCCTGAGAGATCAATCATCTTATCACTGACATCCACCACATCTGGCTTATAAAAAGTCTGTGTGCAGATGTCCGGAAGATCATCTGCCTCTAACATATTCTGCAGACAGGTTGTTGTATTTGCTCCGCTGTACGGGACTACTTCAAGCTCAATCTCTGGATATGTTTTATGCACTTCTTCTATAAAATTGTCCACTTCCAGATAAGGAGCCATAAAAGTAATTGCTTCGTGCTTCTTTGGTGTTTCATCTGTTTTCCCACACCCTATAAGTCCTGTTGCCGCTATACATGCCAAAATAAGACATGCACTTTGTACTTTTTTGATTTTCATATTTTTCTCTCTTCTCCGATAAAATCATTATGGTTCCGTTTATGAAATAACATCCCTGCTTGCAGGATTCTTCGCCTGCGAAGGGTCGCTTCAGCGACATAATTCCCCTCCGTCGCAGTGCGATCCTGCCCGGAGGTCTTTTTTATGTTATAGGAACATTACGGAGTAATTTCCTATAACATAAAAAAACACCGTCTCACAGACAGCGCACATCATTTCATGCAACTGGCTGCCATTTTACAGGCCCTGTAGCTTTGCGTCACAGACTTTCATCTGCTTTGCCGATCGTCGTTCTATTACAGATTGTAAATTTATGCAAAATATTGATTTCATTATACTCCTACATTCCACTGTACACAAGAAAAACCTCGCCGCTTTAACGCTAAAAAAAGAACAGCCGATTATATATTCGAACTGTTCTCCTACTTCCGAATTCCACGCAACATTGACATTACTGTTTTCTGCTCATTTGTACTTATAGCAATCCTCTTAAATGCATTATTTACGAGGATTGCTATAGATTGATTATTCCATATTCTTAAAACAACAGCTCCATCTGATCCCCCACTTCAATTCTCGCAGTGACAAGTTCATCCGGTTCTTTCCCTCTTTTGTGTTCAGCTTTCAGATACTGCGTACCGCCCTCCAAATGACCGGCTGCAATGTATTCAGCCGATGGTCTGCAGTATAGTCTTCAGAAGATCTCCCTGAAGATAATAGGTTGTCTCAAAATGAAGATATGATAACGATACCTTATCCCACAACAGTAAAATCTTTGGCAGGAATTCTTCATCCCCATCCCAGAACTGAAGCAACACAGAAAAACCCGGAAGAACAGGCATTTCAAATGTCAGATCCGCCCCTGCCAAACGCTCCGTCTGCTTTCCCCCCAGACAGGTGCAGGCCTGCTTTACCTCTTCCACTTTTCCTGAAAATGCTTTTGCATACTTTTCCACAAAGGGGGCTGTTGACGGACTGCTTCCGGCAGTTACAAACCTGCTCACAGGCTGCCACTGCCCGGTCAAAGGCGGCAGTACTTCCTGTCCGGAGCAACAGAGAAAATCATAAATTGTCATAACAATTGTATATTCTCTGCAATCCGTCCATTCATCATCCGCAACATATTCAATGGCACCATTTCCGCGATCGATCCGATATTCTGTTCCGATATATTTCAAATACAGATATTCTTCATCATGTTTCAATCCATATTTCTCTATCAGCTTATCCTGATCATACTTTAGAAACAACTTTCTTCCCGTATATACCTGTTTTTCATAATTATCCATAATATACTTTATTCCATTTCTTATTTAACCGAATCCGCCCGGCACACTACTCTCTTTTCATAGATATATTCTAGCAAACTGTCTGTCAGAAATCAATTATGTTTTATCGTCTCGGGATTTGGGATAGTTGTATGTGAACAGTAGATAAACAATTTATTGACAAATAACCGACCAGATGTAATAATACCACTCAGAGATAGTATTTGGACTCAAAACTATACTCTGGCTGAAATCACTGGAATCTTATATAAAAACAGCCAGCCGGAACCCGAAAGCGGAAACGGAAGGATGTATGTAATTTTAAAAGATAGGAGCCGGTATTTATGATACAGGAAATCAGATTTCCCCTAATCTATGGAATAACAAGCCATATTTTATGTATCAGAAACAGGACTCAATATACAGGGAATCAATCAGAAGCGTTTCAGGGTCAAAGTGTATCCTGATGCGCTTTTTTTGCAGATCATAAAGGTATATTTCCTTTTTATGGAGCTGCATGACTCTGATTTTTCCCGCAGGAAAGGACTATATAAGATGACAATAGAAATGTTAAAAGGAAAAATCCACAGAGCAACTGTTGTCCAGGCCGAACTGGATTATGTGGGAAGCATTACTGTGGATGAAGAACTGCTGGAAGCTGCCGGAATACTGGAATATGAGAAAGTTCAGATTGTAGATGTGAACAACGGCAGTCGATTCGAGACATACACAATCTGCGGAAAACGCGGAAGCGGTATGATCTGTCTGAATGGAGCAGCAGCAAGATGTGTAAGCACAGGTGACAAGATTATCATCATGGCTTACGCAGGGTATGAGCCTGAAGAGGCACGTACTCATAAGCCTGCAGTTGTATTTGTAGATGAAGAGAATAAGATCAGCAGAGTGACCAATTATGAGAAACATGGTCTGCTGAAAGACATGGCCTGAAAACATTGATATCAGGTTAGAGACTATCATAAGATGAAAGTGAATTCAGAAAAGAGGCTATCTCAAAATCTATGATACCGGTCCATTGACCGAGAAAGAGGAGATAACAATGCAGGTAACAAAAACAGTAGAAGAAACAAAAAAACAGATCAAAGCATGGAAAAAAGAAGGTAAAACTATAGGTCTTGTTCCAACAATGGGATTTCTTCATGAGGGACATGCAAGTCTGATCAAAAAATGCAGAGAGCAGAACGACATTGTAGTTGTGTCTGACTTTGTCAATCCAACACAGTTTGGTCCGACAGAGGATCTTGAGGCATATCCAAGAGATTTCGAGCGAGACAGTAAACTCTGTGAGAGTCTTGGCGCAGACCTGATCTTCTGCCCTGAACCTTCTGAAATGTATCATGATCCCCATGCATTTGTAAGTATCGATACATTATCTGAAACACTTTGTGGAAAAACACGTCCTATCCATTTCAAGGGTGTGTGCACAGTTGTAACCAAACTGTTTCATATTGTAGCCCCGGACAGAGCATATTTCGGACAGAAGGATGCTCAGCAGCTTGCCATCATCCGCAAGATGGTCCAGGATCTGAATTTTGATATAGAGATCGTAGGCTGCCCAATCATCCGTGAGGAGGACGGACTGGCAAAATCCTCCAGAAATACATATTTAAGCGATGAAGAGAGAAAGGCTGCTCTCTGTCTGTCCAGATCCGTAAAACTCGGACAGGAAATCATCCACGCAGGCATTTCCGCAGAAGAACTTCTCGGCAAAATGCGTGCAGTGATCGAAAAAGAGCCTCTGGCAAAAATCGACTACGTTTCCATGGTAGATGCACTTACCATGCAGCCTGTGGAAAAAGCAGATCATAATGTTCTCGTAGCAATGGCTGTCTATATTGGCAAAACAAGACTGATCGATAACTTCAGCTACGAGGTATAATATATGGAAAATATTTTAAAGAAAATCGAAAAAATCAGCAGTTTTGCATCCAGATATATTGGAATCATCATCATTGCCTTTTCATGCCTTGCCTTTTTCTGGAGGGATGGATTTGCATGGATGACAAATTATACGTCTGTTTTTCTGGGTGTGATCATGTTTGGCATGGGACTGACCATACGTCTGGAAGACTTCCGTGCAATTTTTTCCAGACCAAAGGAAGTGATCATTGGCGCAGTTGCACAGTATACGATTATGCCAGTCGTGGCCTGGGTATTGTGCAAAGTCATGAATCTTCCTGCAGATCTGGCTCTGGGTGTGATCCTTGTGGGATGCTGTCCTGGTGGAACAGCCAGCAATGTGATCACCTATATTGCAGGCGGTGATGTTGCACTTTCAGTAGGAATGACAATTGTTTCCACTCTGGCTGCTCCTGTTATGACTCCATTTCTTGTGTACATTCTGGCAGGTGCCTGGGTGGAAGTATCCTTCTGGGCAATGGTACTGTCTGTTGTAAAAGTAATTCTGATTCCTGTACTTCTTGGAATCCTTCTTCGTACACTTGCAGGAGAGCATGTAGATAAAGTTTCAGATGTCATGCCATTGATCTCTGTTGTTGCCATTGTTATGATCATTGGCGGAATCGTGGCCGTTAATGCAGAGAAAATCTTAAACTGCGGAGTTCTGGTCCTTGGTGTTGTTGCAATCCACAATTTCTGTGGTATGATGCTTGGACTCCTTGCAGCCAAAATTTTCCATGTAGAATATACACGGACAACAGCTATAGCTATTGAAGTCGGCATGCAAAACAGCGGACTGGCAGTTTCTCTGGCAGCAGCTAACTTTGCAGCCAATCCACTGGCAACACTTCCAGGTGCTATTTTCAGTGTATGGCATAATATTGCCGGCTCTATCTTTGCAGGGATCCGCCGTTCCGGCGCAGAGAACCAGACACGCACAGGTGAAAATGGTGTGTCTGCAGCATAAATAACAAAAGAACATAGAAAACAGAAAAACCCCGGAAACCTTACGGTTCCGGGGTATCTTACGTTTGTGAGGTTCTTAAAATCTCATTATTTTCTATGATTTTCGTGTCTATATTGTCCTGTATTGCGGATTTTCCAAGCTATATTTCTATTCTCTTCATTTTTTAGTATCAAAATGGTATCACAGCCGATTTTTCATGAGCTGTCAACTTTCCGGTTGCAGATTCCCACCTTGACTGTTATAATCGAAACATGGGTGCTATCATAACGGTAGGCGGTTAGTCCTTCAGCAGAGGTTGCTGAGTGCCAGCGGCACTCGTTTTGCAACGACCGAAGTGAAACGGAGACCTGTGACCCTCTGATTACATAGAAACTCGAAAGAGAATCCACTGGAAAGGAGGGCTAAGCCATGAGTATTGTTGATTTTATAGCAGTAGTGAGCTTCGGCTTAACCTGCTTTGGTCTTGGATATACCTTTAGCAAGGATAATACTAAACCACAAAAATAGCCGCCCTGGTCTGGTAAACTAAGCGGCAATTTTTGTCAAAACATATATCGGACTAACCGTCTATCGGTAGCACTCTTTTTCTATAATCATATTAGCACGCATGTTCAGAAATGTCAAAAAATTTTTATTCTACTTTTTGAAGTTTTGACATATCCAATCCATGCCAGATCATCATCAGAATATCCCATTTTTAATTCTATGTACATTAAATTGTTAATCATTCTTATTCTCTCCTGATTCCAAATTTTGCAACATCTCAACAAACTGGAAGCTGTAAACCTTATTGTTCCTAAATTAACTGTGGCATACCATTGATAAACATATGCCATGCCTGTCATTTTTCGCACTAAGTTTCCATCCGTGCATTTCAACGATTTCTTTTGAGAGGGCAAGCCCTATTCCGCTGTTTCCGTTTTGTCCCGTATGAAAACGTTCAAACATATGGGAAAAATCCTCTGTGCTAAGTTCTCCTCCATCGTTCCAGATGGAAAGGACTTGATTTTTCCACGATATTTCGATTTGACTACACGCATATTTTACGGAATTAGTTATCAGGTTAGCAACAGCGTGTTCCAGCTTCTCCGGGTCTCCGTTGACATATCCTTCGTCCAGTTCTAACGATACTGAAAGGTTTCGCCTGTTCACAATTCCTTCAAGCGGCATCAAAATATCTTGAACCAGTGATGCCATTTCTATTGGTTCACACTTTAATGGTTCCGTACCGCTTTCCATTTTTGATAAATACAGGATATCCTCAATAAGTTTACTCATACGCTCCGTCTGAGACACTATCATTCTGCCCGCTTGAGAATAATCGGTAATGACTCCCATTTCAATCTCCTCCGCATATCCGCAAATTGCCATAAGCGGGGTTTTTAATTCATGAGATGTATTTTCAAAAAAGGTCTTCTGAGCTTTGTCATTTTGTTCAAGTTTTTTCCCGAGAAAATATCCAATGGCAGCACCGAGAGCGGCAATGGCAAAAGCATCCAGCAAAACACCAAAACTGATTTCTTTTACGAGTTCTGGTTCGCCGGTAACATCCACATAAGCAAGTAATCTCTCATTGCTGTCTTCGTAATACTCTGTTCTGGCTTTCATATAATAAGTTGCTTCGTTAATTTTTGCCCTTTGCATTTCATCAGACGGGTGTGTTTCATACCAGTCAATAAGTTTCTTCTCTTTGGGTGTCAGAATCTGATATATGTCATCCCTGTTTTCTGAATCTGCCCCCATATATACAAGTGAGGCATAATATAAAGAGCCTGTATCATTTTCAGATTCGTAATTCAAATATTCGTCTGAATTCAAAGTAAAAACGTTTTTAATTGCATTCTCAGCTCTCAGCTCTATTTTTTTATTAAAAACTATGTTCAGAATCAGCAGGCTCAAAAGCATGGCTGCCATAACGGCGGAACCTGTAAGTGTGGCAATTTTATAACGTGTCTTATTCATTACAATCCTCCAGTTTATAGCCATAGCCCCAGACAGCACTAATGCGAACTTTGCTGCCTGCTGTCTTCATTTTCTGCCTGACTCTTCTTACTGTCTCATCGACAACTCTGGTTTCTATCTCCGTAGAATCTATTCCCCATACTTTGTCGAGAATTTCATTCCGGGGGATTGCCGTTCCACCATGTTCCATAAGACATCCCAAAAGCGAAAATTCTGTCATAGTCAGACCAATATCATGCTCTTTCACAATGGCATTATGCTTCTCCCATGAAAAACACACATCACCAAAGGAAATATCTGCCTTTACCGGTATATTCATTTCAACTCTTCGGAACAACGCATTTACCCGGACAACAAGAAGTGACGGCGAAAATGGCTTAATCAGATAGTCATCCCCTCCATACATAAATCCCTTCATATGGTCAGACTCTGAATCCTTTGCCGTCAAAATAATAATAGGAACTGATGATATTGTCCTTAACTTTTTACATATGGAAAGACCGTCTGAACCCGGCATCATAATATCAAGAATAACAAGATCACAGGGCTTCTCCTGAAAAACAGAAAAGAGTATATCACCATTCTTGTATGCTGTTACCTCATATCCGGCATTGGATAAAAATTCTGTGAGTATTTCTCGTATATCCTGTTCATCATCTGCCAAATAGATTTTTTTTGCCATATCTTTAATCCCACATGAGGGGAGTCCCTCAGAAATTCTGTGAGATTCCCCATATTATATCTTTCAAAATCAGTATGTCTGTATTTTAGTTCCACCTGCTTTCGCTTCAAGAGCGATTGCCTGTGCCTCCAAAGCATCAATCTCATCTGAATACTTCGCATAGCGAGAAGCAAATTCCTCGTCAGAGAGGTTATCAGAGCCGTTATAAATATTGTCATAGATTGCATCAATTTTATTGTAAATACTGTTAAGCTGATTGACTTCATCTTCGCTCAAATTTCCATAGTATCCCTCATACCAACCCGCTTTCTTTTCAAGCGTTTCAATCTGTGCGTTCAGTGATGTAATCTCGTCATCATACTTTGCATAGCGGGCTTCGATCTCATCGTCTGAAAGATCATCGTCCGTCCACACTTCCGCATCAATTTCTTCGATTCTTTCATATGCTTTCTGAAGCTGTTCTGCTTCCTCTGCGGTGAGCTTGCCTGTATCGTACAGAGCATTATACCCATCCTCGGAATATTCATATTCCTCGTTGTCGATCCACCCGGCTTTTTTATCAAGCTCCTCAAGGCGATCCATGAGGGTATCGGTTTCATCCTGATACTGATCGTATCTGGCATAGATATCTTCATCAGAAAGACCATCTGCATCTTTCATTACCTCTTTGTCGATAGCGTCAGGTCGGTCATAAATGGAGTTAAACTCTTCAATCTCCTTCTGAGTGAGAGAACCATAATCTACATTTGTTTGTGTTACCTCTGATGTAGTCACTGTCTCCTCCTGTGTCTCCTTCTGGGCAGCCATGGCAGGAATACCTGCGGATGTAGTCATTGCTGCTGCAAGTGCTATTACCATTCCTCTTTTGAATAATCTGTTCATCATTTTAGTACCTCCTGATTTTTTATTTACCGGTTGTTCGGTATGGCTAAAGTATAGCTCAGGCAAATGTAAAAATATCCTTAGAACAGTCATGAAAATGTCAAGAAAGTGTAACAGTACAAGATTTCCTATAAACCATATTTACTCTCGCCTCTTAAGGGTTACAATCTTTTTTCAAATACCCAAAATTTTTCTAAATCTGCAATTCCGATTTACCTTCACCTTATTATACCATAGTGCTTTCTAAAGTGCTATTCTAATATATACAAAAGTGTAAAAGAGCGATCTCGTTACTGTTCACTCCGTTCACAGTAACGTAGCCAAAATTCATTCCAGATT
>NZ_JAJDML010000043.1:0-33276 GCF_020594215.1 Blautia sp. DFI.1.216 | reverse complement strand
AGGCAATCTGGAATGAATTTTGGCTAAGTTACTGTGAACGGAGTGAACAGTAACGTATAAGAAGGAGTCCTGCCCATAGAACTTTATTCTGTTACAGAAACATTACGGAGTAATTTCCTGCAACAGAAATAAAAAGAGCCACAACAGATTTCATATCCATCTGTTGCAACTCTCTCATTTACAGTCCTACATTCCCACTGTTCATCCCTTCTTTGCTGTCCTTATCAAGAGGCAGCCAGTCCAGGACTTTCTTAATATAACGATTCCAGAAATCCCACTCATGTGCTCCCGGACCTTCCTCGTAAGTTACATCCACACCCAGTTTCTGCATGGTATCTCTGAACTTACGGTTCGGAGGAAGAAGCGGATCATCCAGTCCACAGGCAAGGTACATATGCGGAAATGGGATTCCATCTTTTTTCATATTTTCGGCAATCCATTCCGGATTGATCTCACAGTCTTTGATCCGGGACAGATCTCCAAATACACTCTCCAGAAAACTTTTTTTCTCAAAGAACATAGGAGAACTGTCATCTGTTGTCCCCATTTTTTCAAGTATCATGGCTGACGAAAGGCCTGCGATATATCCGAATGTATCATGGTATTTCAGACCATTTCGGATTGCACCGTATCCTCCCATAGATAACCCGGCAATAAATGTATCTTCTTTTTTGTGGGATAACGGAAACATTCTTCGTGTGATCTTTACAAGTTCTTTTCCGATAAATTCACTGTAGTTTTCATTTGCATTCGGATGATCCATATAAAACATATTTGCTCCGGAAGGCATAACTACTGCCAGATTTTTTTCTTCTGCCCATCGCTTAATACATGTTCCTGTTACCCAGTCTGTGTAATTTCCCATTACTCCGTGAAGCAGATACAAAGTCTTAAACGGTTTGTTCTCTTCTTCTGTTTCTTCTCCAAAAAACACTTTATCAACCGGCAGGATTACATTCATTGTTACCGGACGCATCAGTGCTTTTGAAAAGAAGTTCACTTCCATTAATGCCATCTTCTTATCCTCCCTTATGTTTTTGCAAAGCCTTTACAGCATTTTATTATACAAAAAACACCTGAAAAAAGCTACTGTCATATCCGACAGCAGCTTCTTTTACGCTCTAATGCTGATGTAAATATTTTTCTCTTGTAGCGAGCCCACCTCTGATATGCCGCTCCTGCTTGTTCACATCCAGAACCTGTCTCACTTCACATGCCAGTCCCGGATTGAGCTGACTGAGACGGTCAGTGCAGTCCTTATGTACAGTGCTCTTACTAATCCCGAATTTCTTCGCCGCCTGACGCACCGTTGCCTTTGTATCAATAATATAATTTGCAATTTCCACTGCCCGCTCCTCGATATAATCTTTCACGGATAAGCCTCCGAAGACGCTGTTTTTACAGTGTATGCACAGAAATTTCCGAATATGTAGCAATCGTTTTTATAGTTGTGCCTTATAAAAGAACGACCGTCCATACCGGACGACCGTTTCACTCATTGCAATCTTATTTAAATTTAATCTCTTTCCCTTCCAGTCTCCACTGTCTGAATTCTGCGGAAGCAGATAACAGAAGATCTGAAGAAGAGTTCAGAGCTGTTTCTACAGAATCCTGAACTACGCCAATGATAAATCCTACTGCAACAACCTGCATGGAAATGTCATCTGAAATTCCGAACAGAGAGCATGCCATCGGGATCAGAAGAAGTGATCCGCCGGCTACACCGGAAGCGCCACATGCTGACAGAGCTGCAAGAAGACTCAGGATAATTGCTGTCGGAATATCTACATGAATACCAAGAGTAAATGCAGTTGCCATTGTCATAACCGTAATAGTGATAGCCGCACCATCCATATTAATAGTTGCACCAAGCGGAATGGTTACAGAATAAGTATCTCTGTCCAGTCCCATCTCTTCACAGACTTTCATGTTTACCGGAATATTAGCTGCGGAACTTCTTGTAAAGAAAGCTGTCAGCGCACTTCTCTTCAGGCATTGGAAAATCAGCGGATATGGATTCTGGCGGATGCACCAGTAAACCAGAAGCGGATTGGTCACAAAATAGATAAACAGCATACATCCTACAAGAAGAAGCAACAGTTTTCCATAAGTCGTAAAGATATCCAGACCGTTTGTAGATACTGTGTTAAATACCAGACCAAAAATTCCAAAAGGTGCAAGATTAATGATCCAGGTTACTACCATGGAAATACCATCTGCAACATCAGCCAGAACCTTCTTTGTCATCTTATCAGCTACACGAAAAGCAAGCCCAAGAAGAACAGCCCACATCAGGATCCCTACATAGTTTGCATTTACCAGTGAAGATACCGGGTTGGCAACCACGTTCAGAAGCAGGTTATTTAATACCTCAACGATACCCTGCGGTGCGCTTGTATCTGTTGCTGCATTTGCAAGTGTCATCTTTACAGGAAATGCCATACTCGCAAATACCGCAATCACTGCTGCCAGAACTGTACTGAACATATAAAGAATGATAACTGTCTTAATAACTCCTCCGTGAGATTTTCCTGCATTACACAAGGAGCTGATAACCAGAAAGAATACCAACAAAGGTGCGATTGCCTTTAATGCACTTACAAAGACATCACCCAGAATTGCGATTCCTGTTGCCTGCGGTACAGCAATTCCCAGAATCGCACCCAGAATCAGGCCAACCAGGATTCTCTTTACAAGAGCAATCCTGGTCCATTTGTCCCAAACTTTTTTCATTTCTTTAATCCTCTTTCCCTTTAATTTGATAAAACAATGATACGTTACATTATAAAGGAAGCACATAGAATATGCAAGAACATCTTTATAAGTGTATTGTATTTCTGTTTTTAAATTATTCAAAAAAGCAGATGTCGTTCAATCATTTATATCTGATTGAACAACACCTGCTTTCTCTCCGGCGCAGTGCGATTCTGTCCGGAGGATCTTTTTATGTTATAGGTATATTACGAAATAATTTCCTATAACATGAAAAGTCTCAGCAACTCTGCCTCCGGAAGTGGTCTTGAGAAGTAATATCCCTGGACCATGTCCACACCCCACTCTCTCAGCAGACTCACCTCTTCTTCTGTTTCTGCTCCTTCTGCTACAATTATATATCCCATATTCTGCATAACCGTCACAATACTGTGGTAAAAAACAGCAGCCTGTTCATCACAGGTAATCCCTGTTAACAACGATCTGTCCATTTTCACCACATCAAACGGAAGTCTCAATACTGCATTCAGATTTGCATACCCTGAACCAAAATCATCCAGACATAATCCGATTCCCGCATTCGTAAAATCCTCCACAGCTTTGCAGAAACTTTCACTGTATTCAGTTGCCACTGTCTCAGTAATCTCAAACTGAAAATATTTCGGTGAAAGCTCATGCTCCTTCACTATATTAATCAGAAGCTGACTGTGTCCCGGTTTTAGCAGTTCGGAAGGTGACAGATTGAACTTTACATTCTTAATCTGTTTCATCATATATTCATTCTCTTTAATAAAACGGCACACCCTTCTGAACTGAAGCAGTCCGATCTGTGCAATGAGCCCCTGCCTTTCTGCAATACCGATAAACACATCCGGCGGGATCATTCCCATACAGGGATGCTTCAGCCTGCTCAAAGCTTCGAGAGTAATATAACGATCTTCCTTTGTCCAGAATACCGGCTGATAGTACACTTCAAACAGGTCTTTATCCACTGCTGTTTTCAGGAAATGCTCCACCTCTTTTTCATAACGGAAGCCCTCCAGAATCCTGTCATCTGACTGAATCACTACCGTTTCATCTGCACGTTTTACCAAAGATATCAGATACTCGATATATGCCAGCAGTACATCTTCCTTCTCCATCTTTTCACCGTTGATAATCCCGCAGATGATTGCCGGAAAAGTGATTTTTTCCCCGTCAGTTTCAAAAGGTTCTTTGAAATAGTTCTCAATCTCCTGTCTGTTTTTCTCATATTCTGTCAATGAATCTGTAATGATCAGAAAACAGTTTCCTGTGGTTCGGAACACCTGTACAGAACCTGTAATGTTTTGCAGTTCTCTTGCAATCTGTACCAGAAGCAGATCACCTGTACTGCTTCCGTAAACCTTATTAATCTGTTTCAGCATAAACAGCTCTACAGCAATCACATGAAACTCGATTCCTTTGGTAAATTTCTCCTGTATCCAGTTATCAAAATACCTTTTATCAAATGCTCCTGTTGTACTGTCTATATAATCACCTGGATTGTTCATCATAAGATAGAGAAATATGAGACCAAGTGCCAGTCCAAAACCTGACAGAAATATGTATCCTGTATACAGTTCCACTCCTATACATACGCCTTCTATCACAAGAAATTCGCCTGCAATACTCATCTTTTCCGGCGTATAGTCCTCTCTGCTTCTGATCATACGCAGCATTATCAGAACGATATAAACCAGGGCATAGAAATAAAGAAACACGTACCCTGTTCCTTTTTGAAAAACGCCATTACTGTCAAAACAGAAGAATCCCCCGCTTCCAAGGTTTCCAAGTACAGCTATCATCATAGCCACCGTAATCCCGGCACAGATCACAGATGATGCACCGCTCTTTTTCTCATTTTCACGCGAATCAGGAATACATGAATACAAAATATAAGGAATCAGAATATCAAGCAAATAGATTCCTGTCAGAATACCCATGACAGTTCCTTCATCTTCCGCTGTGTAATTCATAATTGTCAGCGTACCCAACAGGTCAGACAAAATATATAAACCGCTCAGGACAAGTATATATGTAAATGTTTTCACATTTGCATTATGCAGTTTCTTCTGCGTCAGAAAATGATATAAGAGTAACGCTGTAATAATAACTGCCGCTACCTGAAAGTTTATATTATAATTCATGTGTCTTTCTCTCTTTCATTTTATTCTGATACATATTCGTATCTGCCTCATACTTCCATTCACCGGTTGTCTTCAGCTTTCCCCTGTCATCCCGAATTAAACTGAAACCTCTTGAAATGGACAGGCGATATCTGCTGTTTCTGTTATAACGCCTTATTTCTTTATCCAGTTTCTCAGACAATGCATTCCTGTCTTCCTCCGGATCAAACACAACTACCGCAAACTCATCTCCTCCTGTGCGATAACATGTTCCAATTGCTCCAAAAACATTCTCAATGCATCTGGCAGCCGCCACAATAACCTCATCTCCTGCCGCTCTGCCAAAATCATTATTGATCCTGCGCAGATAATCAATATCCATAAAGACCAGCAGGATATCCTTATGCTCATTCATGGTTTTCGGAATTTCCGCCAGCAGATTTTCAAAAGGTTTCCTGCTCTGCATTCCGGTCATCCAGTCCTCTTTCATCAGTCGTTCATATGCCTGCATTTCTGTCCGGTAACGGACCTTTCCAACAAGACTGATCACAGTATCTGCAATGATCATAACCAGAAATACCAGTATTCCAAACTCAAATATTGCTCCATAATAGGATATTTCAAACAGCCAGTACAATGACAGTGACAAAAGTCCACTGAACAATAATATCATATAAGCGATCAATATGATCTGCACACTTCGATCCGGCTTCTTTCTATATTCTTTCCAGAGCAGTACCGCTACGATCAATACCCACGTTATCAGCAGAACATGTGTTACAAACAGCATATCTGCAAACGTGAATACCCCGAAATAGGCCAGAAGTCCCTGAATAAATGCATTCAGATAAAACACAGCAATTCCTGCATCCAGAATGCGTTCCTTTTTCAGTCCACCTATTTTCTGGGCAAAATGCAGCATCGGTACCGAATGTAACATAAACATATAAAAAGAAATCGTACAAAGCATATCCGGATGACTGCTATAGGTCTGGATCGCAGAAGAATCTGTAATCAGCCAGACTGCACATATCATAAGGAACAATGCTACATCGCGAAATCTGGCATCCGGCATCTGACGGTATTTCAGATAAACTGTAATCAACAGAGAAATAACGCTCAAAACAAGAAAACACAAAGCAATACCTATAACTATTCCTGAATTCTGTAAATGTAAAGCAATGACTGCACTTCCGGTTCCAATATAAACAGAAGTCAAAACATACTTTCCGTGATGTGGATTTGAATAAACCAGCTTCAGCGGCTCATTCTGCATGTCTGTAGGGATTTCCCCTACACATTCCAGTTTTGATTTCATCTGCGTATTCCTTACAAAGGTTGTATCCTGATATTCATAGATGGGACGGTCACCCAGCCAGATTTTCAGATCATACTGTGCACCTCTGGTTGTAACTACCTTACCGGCATCCAGATCAGTAATCCCGTCATTATATAATATCAGTTCTTCCCCTTTCTCTGCCTGTATTGTATCCGGAAGAGTAACTTTTGTTCTTTTTCCGTTGTCATAATAGTACCAGCCAGAAGATATCTTCCTGATCTGGTTCACCGGCTGCATCTTTTCTCCCAGTGACATAACTCCCAGAACAGCAGCAAAAACAGCCATCACCATGATAAACAGAAATATCTCTATGTTTTCTTTTTTCTTCTTCTGATTATATTTCACACGCTTCTCCTTCTCTTATTTCCAGAATCACAACTGTTCAGTACCTCAGCAGGATAATAAACTGCTGAATAGTTACCTTTATATTATTTTCTGAAGGTGCTGTCAGAAAATAATATAAGAGTACTATAAACCAATGTTATACTAACATCCCACTATAAAAAATACAAGACACAAAAACAGCCACCTTTTACAGTGACTGTTTTACTTCTGCTGTTCTTTTTTCCTGTTGATGATCCGTCTCATTATACTGCTCAAAACGGCTCTCGATCTCTACCAGCATATTCGCATATTCTCTTAATTCCTCTTTTAGCTGTTCCTTATCCGTGCGTTCCTTTTTGTATGAAATCCGATGCTCCATACTGGCCCAGAAATCCATGGACATAGTACGAAACTGTATCTCCACCGGGAAGTATTCCATTCCATCCAGACAATATACCGGCACTCCTACGATCACATGATAGCTCCGATATCCATTTGGCTTCGGGTTTCCAATATAATCCCGTTCTTTGATTACTATCAGATCACTCTGACTCTTCAGAAGTTCTGTCAGATTATAGATATCATCTACAAAATAGCAGATTACCCTGACACCTGCAATATCCTGAAGATAATCCTTCGCATTCATCACAGTAGGTTCTTTTTTCTTTCGCTGCAGTTTTTCTTCAATACTCTGTTTCTTCTTAATCCTGCATTGGATGTTGTGGATCGGTCTTGCAGATGCCTCACCGTACAGGTTGTGATTCAACACATCAAGACGTGTGAGAAGCATCTGTTTAGCATCTTCATATGGTTGTATAAATTCATAGTATTCTTCATCTGTCATATTATTTCTCCTGTAAAAACCTCTGCAGTTATTCTTCTGTCTTTCATATTTCTTATTCTGTACTTCTTTGCAGAACTTGGCATTTTTCCACATTTGTACTGCAAAATAACCATTTTTCCCCATTACGTTTCCATCATACAAAAGAAATGTGTTTAATCAGTGTCCCAATTCTAATCATTTTATAAACAAAATTCTCGTCTGCTTACACTTACATATGGCACTGCTTCTCATGCACAATCCCGCCACACTCAGAGCATCAGCAGACTTATGGGAAATAAAAAAGCCCTGACTGTAACAGTACTCCATTACAGCCGGTGCTTTTTTTATTTCATCTTATAACCATTATTAATTACATAATCTTACGGAACAGGTCTTTCAGATCTTCTACGCTTGCATCTTTCGGGTTTCCCGGTGCGCATGCGTCTGCATGTGCGGATTCTGCCAGGAACTGGAGATCTTCTTCTTTGATTGCTTCCAGTTTAGTCGGGATTCCTACATCAACAGAAAGTTTCTTAACAGCTTCGATTGCTGCTTTTCTGTATTCATCCTGAGACATTTCATCTACGCCTTTGACACCCATTGCTCTGGCGATCTCACGATATTTCTCACCTGTGCATTCCTGATTGTATTCCATAACGATCGGAAGCATCATTGCGCAGGCAACACCGTGTGGTGTGTCATAAACAGCACCAAGTGTATGAGCCATGGAATGAGCGATTCCAAGACCTACGTTAGAGAATCCCATACCAGCGATATACTGTCCAAGAGCCATTCCTTCACGACCTTCTTTTGTGTTTTCAACAGCACCGCGGAGAGATTTGGAGATCAGCTCGATCGCTTTTAAATGGAACATATCTGTCATTTCCCACGCAGCTTTTGTTGTATATCCTTCGATTGCATGAGTCAGAGCGTCCATACCTGTAGAAGCTGTCAGTCCTTTTGGCATGGAGGACATCATTTCCGGATCAATGATTGCAATGATCGGCATGTCATGTGGGTCAACACATACGAATTTACGTTTTCTTTCTACATCAGTGATAACGTAGTTGATTGTTACCTCTGCTGCTGTACCTGCTGTTGTCGGAACTGCAATGATCGGTACACAAGGTTTCTTAGTCGGAGCTGTACCTTCCAGGCTTCTTACGTCTTCAAATTCAGGGTTTGCAATGATGATACCGATTGCTTTGGAAGTATCCATAGAAGAACCACCACCGATCGCGATCAGATAATCTGCACCGGAATCCTTGAATGCCTGAACACCGTGCTGTACGTTCTCAATTGTTGGATTTGGTTTGATGTCTGAATACAGTTCATATGCAAGTCCGTTTTTCTCAAGAATGTCTGTAACTTTGCTTGTTACATGAAATTTTACAAGGTCAGGATCAGAACATACAAAAGCTTTCTTAAAACCATGGGCTTTTGCTTCGTTTGCGATTTCCTCGATCGCTCCTGCTCCGTGATAAGATGTCTGATTTAAGTTAATTCTGTTTGCCATAATGATTTCCATTCCTTTCGGTATTCTTCAGTATTAGGTAAGTTTCCGCATCACTTATCTTTGTTATTATCTTAACAATATAAAATAAAAAAAGAAAGTTACACTTTAGCTCAAATGTAACCTTCTCACAATATTTGTGCAATAATGCCGAAAAACTGGGTGCAAAATTATGCATTAATATTGTTATATTTATGACAATATTTCCAGCTTTTCAAACAATTCCGAGAGTTTTCCAGGCATCCCGTCAACTAAAATTTTCGCCAGTCCCTCCGGTGCACATTCCAACTCTCCCAGTACCCATTTTACAGTCATATAAATAGAACTATGGCAGTACATTTCCAAAATGCAATGTATGGTCTCATCCGGAATCCTTCCTGTTTTCTCACGAATCAGATTCTCATAGAAGTCCAGGATCAGTTCAAAATCATGCTGGCGCAGACTGTTCTGACTGTCATACTTAAATGCTGCTGCAAAGAAAACATGCTCTTCCTGAATATAGGTAAACTTCTTTACCAGAGCATCATAAACAGTTTTTCCCATTCCCATATGCTCAAAGGATTTCGCCAGAAGCTTATCGAAATACCAGTTGATAAGGTCAAATTTGTCCATAAAATTCCGATAGAAAGTCTGCCTCGTAACACCACAATTCTCTGTGATCTGTTTTACTGTGATGTTATCTACAGACATCGTTTTCATACATTCCTTCATCGACCGCGCAAGACGGTATTTCATTTTTTCACCCTTGCTGTTTTCTGCCGTCAGCTTCATAAGATTTCCTCTCGCTAATTCATTTCTCTAGTGTGTCGACAAGTTAATATTGAATACCTTTCTCTGACAGATATTCTTCTATCTTTTCAATAATAAGCTTCGCTGACTTATATTGATCTGATGCATCTTTTAAAGATGCAACGTAAAAATCATCATAATCACTATTTTCTCTCTCCTGCTTTAGTCTTCCCAACCTCTTTCCCATTTCTCTTGGAAAAATCTCTTTTGCTATATAAGTTTTATTAAAATACGCAACCGCATCCTTATGACGCTTAAAATCAATCTCTTCTAAAGCTAATACTGCTTTTATTGCATAAAAAGCAGCATAATAACTACGATTTATTGAATCTTTATAATGTTGACTTTCTAAGCATAATACTGCCACTCCCAATGTCTCCACCGCATTCCGAATACGGTATATACATAAATCCTCTTTTTTGTCATTCATCGATCACTACCCCCTCATCTCGCACATTTCGGTAAAAAGGTAACGTATCAATCCAATACTCATACTGGTCTTCATTTTTAATGATGGGAGAGAACTCTATTCCTGTATTTATTTCAAACTCAAATGCAAGATCATAAATATCATTCTTCACTAATCGAATTTCTTCATCAGACATTTTCACCAAAATCATAATATCTATATCAGAATTTTCTCGAAAATCTCCTCTCGCATATGATCCATATACGATAATCTTTGTCAATTTATCGCCCAAAATACGTCTTAACTCCTGAGAAAATCTATATATGATGTTTCTGATATTTTCCGGCATATAATCACTTCCTCTTATTAATATCCCCCAATTTGCATATCTATATGTTAACATAAGTTTTTTGTTACATCAAGTTTCCCTCATCAGAAGTTCTCGACAAAACTTGATTTTATTTATTTCAAAATGTTATAATTCACCTTGATATGTTCAAGCCAAAATAATCCGCTTTAAGAAGGGAGTCATTCTTATGGATTTAATAAAAGAAGCACTTTCCATGGGTTTCGCAGATGCAGCGATCATGGATACAAAAGACCTGGTATTTGTACCGGAATACAGACAGTTCTGCGAGGACAATCTCTGTGGAAATTATAACCTGGTTCCTGCATGTCCGCCTGCCTGCGGTACTGTAGAAGAAATGCAGGCAAAAGCATTGAAATATGAAAAGGCACTGGTTCTCCAGACTGTTCTGAAAGATCCGATCATGGATCCGGTTCTTTTCAAACAGGCAAAGCATGCACAGAATATTCTTACAGAACAGCTTGCCAGACAGATGCAGGAAGCGGGAAAAGAAGATATCCTGATCATGAGCGCAGGACCGTATAAGAATTGTTCCTGTATGTCCGCCTACAGTGTAGATGCACAGAAAATGGCTGATGCAGTAGGTATGGTCTGCTGGGCAGATGACTCAGATGTAAGATTCTTTACACAGATTCTGTTTCACGAAGATTATAGCAAGCCTCATAAATAATGCATATTGATTAAGAGGCTTGCTATAGTATAAAATACGGCTGCACTATATCCGCATTTAACCCGGATATAGTCAGCCGTATTTTTATACCCTGTTTTTATATTTATGTCGAACCGATAAGCTCATTTGCTTTGCTGTTCACTTGAGTTGGTCGAACCCATTTCTGTCTTACTTAAGTATTTATTTATCCTCATGATGCTTATGATGTTCATGCCGTTTATGATGTTTTTCCTCTGATTTATGATGATGGTGTCCATGCTTATGTTTCTCATTTCCGCACACTTCACATCCTACTTCAATCTTACCCTGTGTATCCTCATCCCAGGTACCATAAGAAACCATCGGCGTATCCTTCATAATGCACAGACTGATGGTCTGATAAAGAATAATACCACCCATTTTGGCTCTGTATACAAACAGTTCACGTCCAAAATAATCGCAGATTCTTCCCAGTACTTCGCCTTCTTTAAAGGTCTCACCGGGCTGTTTCGCCGGATACCAGCAGCCTGATACCGGGGCATCTTCATAGATCACAGGACTTACTTCTATCGGTGGTTTGCCATGAATATGGGACTTCCCGCGAAGGATTCTCAGATGTCTGAGGATATTCTTCACATCATGAACATCCTCCGCTACCAGATCTTCGCACCAGCGGGAACTGTGTCCACGTTCCAGCAGGATACTCGGGATTCCCATGCTTCCGGCATAGTTATAAGCTCCGCCTGTTCCACACATGGAAGTTACCAGATAGTCCACATGTGCGATTTCCGCCATCTCCCGGCTTTTTGCAGCTACTTCCGGAGTTGCTGCACCTGTACAGTATACATAAGATACCAGTCCCTCAAATCCATCACCGCAGTGCAGATCCACATAGTAATCTGCCTTCGGGAAAAATTCTGTCACAACAGTATAAGCGATCCTGTCACTAAGTGTACCATTCGGATTTCCAGGGAAAACTCTGTTCAGGTTTTTTCCATCCTCATAAGTAAGACTCATGGTACGGTGTTCGAATCCAGTTCGGTTCATCAGACGGATCACTATGATATTTCCTGCGATCTTCTTCGGATCCAGCTCATCTGCAAGCTGCATAGCTGCCTGAATTCCTACATATTCTGCATTATGTACCCCACCGGAGATCAGAACAGTCTCCCCCTCTTTTTCTCCACAGATCAGTGTTACCGGAATTCCGAATTCTGCCCCGATGATGTGCACAAATCCTGATACTTTCTCACCCGGTTTTGCTTCCAGGTCTGCTACTCGTAATGTTCGCATCAAATCTTCTCCTTCCACTCATTCCATCTCTGCCAGATCTTATCATCCACTGGCAGGCTCTTATTTCATTCTGTAAATTCCACTTTCAATAGTTAGTTCTATAAAACTTTTATATTTTCAAACAGGGAGCCAATACTTGAAATATCAACTCCCTGCTTTTTACTTTTACCATACGTTCACATCGGATTAATTTTCTTCTATATGCTCTCTTCCCTGATTGATAATCGTCCGCACATGATCATCTGCCAGAGAATAAAAAATGGACTTTCCCTCTCGTCGGTTCTTCACCAGTTTGTTTTGCTTCAGGATTCTAAGCTGATGGGAAATTGCAGACTGTGTCATATTCAGTGCTTTCGCAAGGTCGCATACACATACCTCTGTTTCGAAAAGCACAAACAGAATACGGATTCTTGTAGAATCTCCGAAAATCTTAAACAAATCTGCCAAATCCTCAAGTTCCGTCTCTTCTGGCATTGTTTTATTTATAATTTCCATTGAATCTTCATGAATTTCATAATAGTCACAAGCCTCGTCTTTATGTTTTTCCACGCTTTCACCATTTTCCTTCCTGTCTGCAACTGTCTGTTATTCTATAAATTTTTGTAACTGTTCAGTACCTTCACAGTTACAGGTTTTTTACAAATAAAGTACGGATTGCGTTTAATACCGCAATGATCATAACACCTACATCTGCAAAAATAGCCATCCACATATTGGCAATTCCCAGCGCACCAAGTATCAGACACAAAATCTTAATGCCAATTGCAAAATAAATATTCTCATATACAATATGAATACACTTTCTTGCAATCTTAATCGCTTTGGAAATTTTCAGCGGATCATCATCCATCAGTACGATATCTGCTGCTTCAATCGCTGCATCAGAACCCAGTGCACCCATAGCAATACCAATATCTGCTCTGGACAGTACCGGCGCATCATTGATACCGTCACCCACAAATGCAAGCTTCTCTTTTTCGGATTTCTGATGAAGTAATTCTTCTACTTTACTTACTTTATCAGCCGGAAGAAGTTCACTGTAAACTTCCTCAATTCCCAGTTCTTTTGCTACCTGATCTGCAACACGTTTAGAATCTCCGGTAAGCATAACTGTTTTCTTGATACCAGCTTTCTTCAATTCAGCAATTGCTTCTTTTGCATGAGGTTTCAGAATATCAGAAATAAGAATATGACCTTCATATCTTCCATCTACAGCCATATGAATTACTGTACCAACATGATGACATTCCTGATAGGAAATTCCAAGGCGTTTCATTAATTTTGCATTTCCTGCTGCTACAGATATACCATCCACTTTTGCAGTCACACCGTTACCACTGATTTCCTCAATATCAGTGACTCTGTTTCTGTCAATTGGTTTTCCATATGCTTTCTGAAGACTCTTACTGATCGGGTGGGAAGAAGAACATTCTGCAAGAGCTGCATATTCCAGCAGTTTTTCATCTGAAATCTCATTATGATGAACTCCGCTTACTTCAAAAACACCCTGTGTCATTGTACCGGTTTTATCAAATACCACATAGCTGGTCTGTGCAAGTGTTTCCAGATAGTTGGAACCTTTAACCAGAACGCCCTGATTACTTGCTCCACCGATTCCTGCAAAGAAGCTTAAAGGAATACTGATCACCAGTGCGCATGGACAGCTGATTACCAGGAAAGTAAGTGCTCGGTAAATCCAATCACCCCACATAGTCGGTTTTCCCATGATCAAAAGTACGATCGGGGGAATAAAAGCAAGTGCAAGTGCTCCGTAGCATACAACCGGAGTATAATATTTGGCAAACTTTGAAATAAAATTCTCTGATTTTGATTTTCTGGAACTGGAATTCTCCACAAGTTCCAGAATCTTGGATACGGTAGATTCTCCGAATTCTCTGATCGTACGGATTTTCAGAACACCTGTCATATTGATACATCCGCTGATTACTTCATCCCCGGCTTTTGCATCTCTTGGAAGGCTTTCTCCGGTCAGAGCACTGGTATTTAAAGTAGAAACACCATCAATGATCACACCATCAATCGGAACTTTTTCTCCTGGCTGTACAACAATTACAGTACCAATTTCAACTTCATCCGGGTCTACCTGTTCAAGTTTTCCATCTACTTCAATATTGGCATAATCCGGACGGATATCCATCAGTTCACTGATGTTACGTCTGCTCTTTCCTACTGCATAACTCTGGAAAAGTTCTCCAATCTGGTAGAACAGCATAACCGCAACACCTTCAGAATAATCTCCGAGCAGAATTGCTCCCACAGTAGCTACTGCCATCAGGAAATTCTCATCGAATACCTGTTTATTTCTGATACCTTTAAATGCCTTCTGAAGAATATCATAGCCAATTACCAGATATGGAATCATAAACAGTCCAAATCTGACATATCCATCTATCGGTAATTTAGAAAAAAGCACGATCAATACCGCCGCTACGATGATTCTGATCAGCATCTTCTTTTGCTTCTTATTCATCTTAATACCTCACTTCTTATAAAACAGGACCGCCGCCAGAACATATATCAGTGGATAACCATAACCGTCTGACATATCTCTGTGCTGCAGTCCCTCTCTGCTAATTTACGACAATTCCCGTAAATATATCATCAACAGGAATCGCTCCTGAATTAAAGATAGATTTCGCAGTCGTCTTCTACCTTCTTGCAGTTTGCCAGAACGTCTTTCATAACTGCTTTCGGATCCTGTCCTTCTTCAAATTCAACGATCATTTTCAGCATCATGAAGTTTACTGTTGCATCCTTAACACCAGCTGTATTCTTAGCAGCTTCCTCCATTTTGTTTGCACAGTTTGCGCAGTCTACGTCGATTTTGTAAGTCTTTTTCATTGTATTTTTTCCTTTCCGGCTCATGAATAGATTTTCATATCATCATATGAGCACTTGTTCATTTGTTAATTTTATTATAACAGCTTTTTATTCTCTGTCAATAACTTATTGTTAAAAAAATTGCAAATATCAAATTCTTATATCATAGGAACATTACGGAATCATTTCCTATGATATAAAAACAGAGGATACCGTCTGATTCTTCTTCCTGCTGCACCCTCTGTCTCATCTATCATTTGCGAAATGATTATAATCTTTTTATTTACTTTTCTTATGGTAGAATTTTTCGACCTTTGCCAGATATAAAATAGTAAAAGTGACACCTGACACTATCCATGATCCAATATAAATCCATACAATACATTCCATTGTTTCAAATGATGGTAAAACAACCAGAATGCAGACTACTCGAAACAGGCAGATTGTAAGTAATGTAGTAACCATTGACACCAATGTTTCTCCAAGGCCGCTGCATGCTCCTGAAAGAGCTGCTGCAACAGCATAGAATACAAAGAACGGTGCCATCATCTGCATATATCTTATAACCAGCGGTATCAATGTCGGAACGTCTTTCTGATCGATAAACAACGGTCCGATCAGTCCGGAACCGAAATAAAGGACAATACTGATAATTCCTACCGCGATCACAGATAAGCCCGTACCGATCAGGGCTCCCTTCTTTACTCTTTTCGCCTTACCGGCGCCCAGATTTTGCGCGGTATATGTAGTCAGTACAGGTCCCATGGAATCCGCTATCAGCCAGATCAGTAAATCCAGTTTATCACAGATTCCCCATGCTGCAATACTGTCAGTTCCCATTGTGTTAATACTTGCCTGAACAATAGAATTGGCAATTGGAAACAGCATGGACTGAAGAGCTAACGGGAAACCTTTGTTTATCATCATTCCCATATGCTCTTTGCAGATTCTCATAGTTCTGATTCCTATCTTTTCTTCCAGGAAATCAGATTTCACAAGAAAATATGCGGTAAGTACAACACTTACAATCTGAGAAAGTACAGTAGCTGCTGCCGCTCCTCCAACACCAGTATGCAGAAGTCCTACCAGTATGAGATCTGCAACAATATTGACCACACTGCATACGACCAGTACATATAATGGCTTTTTAGAATCTCCAAACGCACGCAAGACTCCTGCCATCATGTTATAAAGGATCATTGCCCATATTCCGCCAAAATAAATTCGGCAGTAGATCAGTGATCCTGCACGGACTTCTTCCGGAACAGACATGATATCAAGCAGCCATGGAGAAAAAATTACACCGGCTACAGCACAGACAATTCCCAGAATACCGGCGAGTAAAAGAGCTGTCCGCACTGCACAATGCAGTCCTTCTTTATCTTTTGCTCCAAAATATCTGGAGATCATAATCGTTGCACCTGTTGCAAGTCCGTTCATAAAGTTAAGCGGAAACTTAAAAAGTGTATGCACAGAGTCAATTGCTGCAAGTCCGACTTTTCCCGTAAACTGTCCGACGATAACCGCATCAACTGTTGTATACAACTGCTGGATCAGACTTCCCGCAATCAGTGGAAGTACAAAAAGTAATAATGCTTTTCCTATATTTTCAGAGATCAGACTATCTTTTTTCATTATTTACTGCCCTTTTGGAACAAATGGCAGGCAACACTGTGTCCATCTTCCACTTCCACAAGATGCGGATTCTCTTTTTTGCAGATATCCATACAATGCTCACATCTTCCCTGAAACGGGCATCCCTGTGGAAGATCCAGTGGGCTCGGAGCCTCACTTTCAATACTCTCGATTGGTTTGGAAAAGTCCATATTAATATCAAATACTGCACCCATCAGTGCTCTTGTATATGGATGCATTGCTTTCATATCAAGATCTTTTCCCGGAAGAACCTCTACGAGGTTTCCAAGATACATAACGGCTACCTGATGTGCCACTAACTGAACCAGTGCAATATCATGACAGATAAAACCAAATGTGATGTTCTTTTCTCTCTGAAGCTTCGTGATCAGTTCAATTACTGTTTTCTGAACAGAAACATCAAGAGCGGAAGTTGCTTCATCCAGAACAACGATTTCCGGTTCCAGTGCCAGTGCTCTCGCGATCGCAACACGCTGACGCTGTCCACCACTCATATTGTGAGGATAACGATCTGCAAAATCTCCTGGTAATTCTACCATTTCAAGAAGTTTTCTGCAGACAGCATCCTTCTCCGATTTCTTAATCTTTTTGAAATTCATCAAAGGCTCACACACAATATCACGAATGTTCATTTTCGGATTAAAAGATAAGGTCGGGTCCTGAAATACCATCTGAATGTTCTGACGGTTATTTCTCAGTTCTTCTCCCTTTAATTTCGTGATATCTGTACCGCGGTACAGAATCTCACCCTCTGAAGGTGTATCAAGAGAAACCAGAAATCTCATAAATGTACTCTTACCACATCCGGATTCTCCTACAAGACCCAGTGTTTCGCCTTTGTACATTTTCAGATTGATGTCATTGTTCGCCAGCAGAGTACGTCCATGTGATGCCGCAAATCTTCTGGTTACATGTTTCGCTTCCAGTATGACTTCTCTTTTTTCAGACATATCGTTCACCTCCCCGGGATGGAACTGCTTCCAGAAGTTTTCTGGTATATTCGTTCTTTGATTCTTTCAGAATATACTCTCTTGTTCCCTGGTCTTCCATTCTTCCGTTCTTCATTACAACAATATAATCTGACATGTAGGCAGCTACACCCAGATTATGGGTTACTACAATAATGCCTGTATGGTAATCATCTCTGAGCTTCATCATCTGACGTACGATCTGCGCCTGTGTTGTTACATCCAGTGCAGAAGTCGGTTCATCTGCAAGAAGAAGCTTCGGCTGATAAGTCATTCCCATCGCAATACCAACTCGCTGTCTCATACCACCGGATAACTGGAAAGGATAAGATTCCATAATATTATCCGGAGACGGAAGTCTCATTCGCTCCAGCATTGCGATTCCCTTACTCCATGCCTCTTTCTTGGAAATGTTCTCATGAGTAAGAATATATTCTGTAAATACCTTTCCGACTTTACGTGTCGGATTCATCATTGCACCACTGTCCTGAAAAATCATGGAAATATCAGAACCACGAAGTTTTCTCCACTGTTCCGGTGTATAGGATAAAAGGTCTTCTCCTTCAAACGTAATACTTCCTTCTGTGACCTTACCGCCACCTGCAAGAAGTCCCAGAACAGCACGGATAACAGTGGTTTTTCCACTTCCGGATTCTCCTACCAGAGAAACGATCTGTCCCTCTTTCATATCCAGATTAAAGTTCTGAACAGTTGGAACATTTTTGTAGGAGATTGTCACATTATCTAATTTCAGCATGTTTATTCCTCCTACTCATTTCTTGGATCGAGGATATCACGGATGGAATCCCCAAGCATATTAAATACAACAACTACTACAAAAATAGCAAGACCCGGGAAGATCATCAGCCACGGAGCGGACTGCATACACGCTCTTCCTTCATTCAGCATATAACCCCATTCCGGTGCCGGCGGCTTCGCGCCAAATCCCAGGAAGGACATTGCTGCCAGTTCCAGCATCATGGAACCTATATCTGTGGCAGCAGTAATGATCAGTGTAGGAAGTGCATTTGGAAGCATATATCGAAACAGCATATACGGTGTTTTGGAACCGGTAACGATCGCTGCTGATACATAATCCCTGTCACGGATCTTCATAACTAGGCTTCGTGCCAGACGCGCATATTTGGTCCAGCTTACTACTACAATAGCGATGATCGCATTTTTGATACTTGCGCCCATAATACCTGCAACAGCAAGAGCAAGTACCAGTCCTGGGAAAGCAAGCATCATATCTGCAATTCGCATAATAACAGCATCAATGACACCTCCGAAATATCCTGCAAGGACTCCGGTAACAGTTCCCACCAGAAAGATCAGGGCAACAACACCAAAGGTTGCTGACAGAGATGCACGTGCTCCATAAATAACTCTTGAAAAAATATCCCTGCCCATTTTGTCGGTTCCAAAAATATGTTCCTTGCATGGCGGAAGCAGTGCATCTACCAGAGAACCTTTTAACGGGTCAACCCCTCTGGTTACCACCGGTGCAAATACTGCTGTCAGAATAATACAGACTGCAAGAATAGAAAACACGACAAAAGTTTTATTTGCTAAAAATCTGTTTTTCTTTTTCATGATTCTACTCCTTTAAACGCATACGTGGATCAATATAAACATAAGATGCATCAACGATCAGGTTAATGACCATATAAATCAGGGCAAGCCATAATACATATCCCTGGATCAGATTGTAATCACTGGATGTGATTGCTGAAACTGCAAGGTTTCCAAGACCCGGATAAGAGAAGATTACTTCTACAACACTGGTTCCTCCAAGAAGTGATCCTATGGAAAGACCAAACATTGTGATCAGCGGAAGCAATGAATTTGGAAATACATTGCCCCAGATAATCTTTGATTTCTTTACTCCTCTTGCCTGTGCACCGATCACATAATCCTGACTCAGTTCATCCAGCACCGCTGTTCTTACCTGTCTGGTATATTTGGAAGACATTGCAATCGCAAGTGTCAAAGCCGGAAGAAACAGACTCTTAAAGTCTCCCGCAGAACTGATAACCGGAAATGCATTGATATAAACACAGAATGCCAGCATTAACAGAAGTCCAACCCAGAAGTTAGGCATCGCACATCCGAGGAATGTAATTCCCCGGACGAGATAATCGATCCATTTATCTTTATATATGGCAGACAACATACCTAAAGGTACAGAAATAACCAGCATAAGGATCATGGCCATTAATGTAAGTTTCAAAGTCGGCCATAATCTGGCTGCAAGAAGTTCTGTAACTGGTTTATTTAAGCTGTATGATTTGCCAAAGTCACCTTTCAGACAGTTCTTAAGCCATCTGGTATACTGCACCAGAAACGGATCATTCAGACCAAGTTCCTCGCGTGTCTCCTGAACCATTTCTTCAGTAGGCATTACACCGGTTGCCGTGTACATGTTTCGTACAGGGTCACCTGGTGACATAAAGGTCAGTGCAAATGTAATAAAGCTGATACCGATCAATACGATCACAATCTGTAATAAACGCTTGATTATTTGCTTTTTACTCAAAAAAGACACCTCTTTTTATTTCTGTTTGTAACTATTCAGTAACTTCACAATTCGCAGACTTTTCTTATTCTGCAGGAGTAATTTCTGTTGACAGCCAGTAGTAATCTGCTGTATGGATATGTGCAGAACCAACTTTCTTACTGTAGATCATAGATGAGTTGTAGTATCCATCAATCAGAACCGCTGCATCATCTACCAGAATCTGCTGCATCTGGAAGATCAGATCTTTTCTCTTTTCCGGATCCATTTCACCTTTTAATTCTTCATATAACTTGTCATAGTCCGGGTTGGAGTATGCGCAGTAGCTGGTATCAGTTGCCCAGTTAGCCATATATGCCAGAGGATCTCCGGTACCAACAGTGATCCAGTTATTGTTATTAAGGTCATAATCCAGTGCTGCAAGTTTACTCCACTGATCATCTGAGCTTCCGTATTCAGGAACAACACCAATACCGATTTCTGCAAGATACTGTGCCTGAGCATCTGCAAAGTCATTCAGAAGACGGTTTTCATAAGAAATATATCTGAGGTTGATATTCTGACCATCCAGTTCACGGATTCCATCTCCGTCTGTATCAACGATTCCTGCATCATCCAGAATCTGTTTTGCTTTTTCCGGATCATAGGTATATGGATTTTCCAGTTTGTCATAGTCATAGTTCAGAGTAGAAGGCAGTACGGAGAATCCTGGTGTATAAAGTCCACCGATTGTTCTGGAATTACAGATTGTATCATTATCAATTGCCATCAGGATTGCCTGACGAAGTGTTTTGTTTCCAAGAACACCGTCAAAGTTCATCCATGCAAATCCACAACGTACACCTGATGCGATATCAACAGTATAGTCATCGTTATCCTGGAAGTCCTGAATATCTGCTACGTTTGTAATGTTCTCAACCAGGTCTACCTGACCGCTCTGAAGTGCCATTGTTTTTGCGGAGTTATCTCCCATGAACAGCAGATTGACTTTATCGTATGGGACATCTTCACGATAATACTCATTTGCAGCTAATGTATAACCAACACCTACACCATTGAATTCTTCAATCTTGTATGGACCTGTTCCAATAATTCCGTTATCATAGTTTTCAATATGTTCTACATCTGTAATTCCCATTGTTGGATGGCAGAGCTGTCCTACAAGGTTTGCATATGGTTTGCTTGTTTTGATGTTAATTGTATTTGCATCATCATCTACAGTAACTTCTGCTTCAAATTCCAGATATTTCTCCGGTTTGGCAGATCCGGAAGGTCCTACCTCTTTCATGTGATCAAAATACTCTTTTACCTTTGTCGGAGTTAAATCACATCCGTCAGAGAATTTAATTCCGTCTTTCAGCTTGATCGTCCATTCTGTATGCTCGTCATTTACTTCATAACTCTCAGCAAGCCACGGGATAACTTCCATATTGTCATCGAATTTAAATAATGCTTCAGCAATACCATATCTCATAGCATTCCATCCACCGTTTTCATCATTTGCACTGTTTACACATCCATCTGTGTACATCTGACATCCGAAGTTTAAAACCTTCTCATCACCTTTCGCCTGTACAGTAACTCCCATTGATAACGCAACTGTTGTTGCTGCTGCTAACACAAGTAATTCTCTTTTTGTTTTTTTCATCCTTTACTTCCTTTCTTTTTTTGTTTCTTCGTTGTTTTTCTTCCTTCTCATACTGTCCATTCCTATGATTTTGAGCGAAAAAAAGACAGATGCTCCCGCATCCGTCACGAAATCTTACCGTTAAAGAATCAAACATATATATATGCAACACATGAAGTTGTAACTCTTAATCAGGATTTCTCGTCGTCCGCAAGAATCTCTTTTACTAGAAATAAGCAGGTCTCCTGACTTAAGCCTATATACTTTCAGCACCTTCCCAGAAAATATCTTCCAGTGGTATGCAGCTGAAAAACAACTATCACAGTGACGGGATCGTACCGGATTTACACCGGTTTCCCTTTTAATCAGACCAGCAGGACGCTTCTGCTGGTCTGAACTTATCTCTAAAATCATCAAATGGCCGTATGAATACTTCTTTATCATAACATACTATCATGCATACGTCAATTATTTCAGACTTTTATTTTCTATCTATTTTTCCGTAAATTTCTGGAATTCTTCAAAATTTGTTTCCGGTGTATAGGATTTCAGAACTCCCATCATGTCCTCTACACTATATGTATTATCATACATTCCAATAGATAACACATACTGCTTATTAAACTCATCTACTGAATCCGCTGTCCAAAATGACTGCTGCAGCCGGAAAGCACTTCCATCTTCACGGTAATCTTCTGCAAAGCCTTCCAGAGCATTCTTCATAGCAACAAATGATGGTGCAACGATAGCACCATATTTTCCTACAAGATAGTCGATTCTTTCCTTGCCGTTATATCCCTTCTTGTTAAACATTTCGTATGTATCTTCTGTAAAACAATCAATTGACCCCAACAATACATCTGTACTGTTCTCTTCTTCATAAGCATCAATTACCTTGATAAAATCACTTGCGCTCACTACACTCAGAATAACATTATACTCTCCTGTATTCAGCGGAGCAGCCAGCTTTTCATCCAGATGATCTTTTGGATAACCCGGAACCAGAGTAATCTTAATATCACTGCCTGTTTCAATTTCTTCCGTATCCTGCGTATTCACCAGTTCTTCTACAGACTTCTCATATGACAGACCATATGCTTCCTGAAGCTTATTCAGAATACCTATCGTTCTCAGACGATGCATCTCATTACCGATGGCAGATCCTCCACATGCTATTATGTAATGATTCTGATTATTCTGATCCTCTGAAGCAAAATACTCCGCCATATTGGCAGCCGCATCCTTTTCTGTTTCAACAGATGTTCCTATCGTTCCCAGAAAGTAAGGATTATCCTTTACTTTCTCATACATTTCATCACTGATCGTTCCTGAACCACGCACATAATACATACCATATTCTTCGCATACCGGAAGAACTTCTTCAAGATCAGAGGAAAGGAAAGAAATAATTCCCTTTACATTTCTTTCATGAAGCTCATTTATAAAGCTGATTTCTTCTTCTGCAGTGCTTATACTGGAAGAATATAAAAACTCAACTTCAAAAGCCATACCGACATAATTTTCAAAATAATTTCTAAACTCTCTTACTTCCGCATCATTCAGATTATATACAGACACTCCTATTGTCATTTTTTCATCCTGATCTGCTGTATCACTCTGGACATCAGATGCCATAACTGAAATACTGGTGCAGGTAAGCAGCATAATCATTGTCAATATAAAACTAATTATCTTTTTCATTCCTTTTTTACCTTTCTGTCGTATTTGTATAAAAATTCAAGTTTTCTTTTCTCACATCCCTTCCTGAAGTAAAAAAGATCCTCTTCTTAAAATGTATTTTAGGTATAAAAATAAAGCCTTTCTTAATACACCGTAAGAAATAACCTTTTCTAATGCAAGCAGGTCTCCTGACTTAAGTTCATCGCATTTTATCGTCTTCCCGCCTCTTAAGCAGTGACATATATGATAAAAAGCTCCCTTTTACAGTGGCGGGACCGTACCGGACTTGCACCGGTTTCCCTTTTAATTCCATATTACTGGAAACATGCATTATTTTTATAATATGATATCAGGGGCTAAAAGTCAAAAACTATTTTTACTCCGCGCTAAGGCTTTTCCCCAACTTCATTATATTTTTATTATATAATTCCATTTGGTTAACGTCAATAATTTACATCTAATATTTATATGTTTTTTTATTCACTTTTACTATGGTCTTGAATATTCAGATTCCAGTATCTATTCCATAATAAGGGTCTCTTTGCAGCACTACCTTCTCTTGTGGCATTTCTTTGTTTATGCTAAAATATTTTTACTACTATAAATGAGCAAGTTCGTGATTTTGCATAAAAGAAAGACACCTCGATTCCGTGTGTTGTATAATGAAAGTGCCTAAACAAACATTTGCAATATTTACGAAAGAAGGTGTCTCTCGCAAATACTATACATCATTCCGCATTCATATACAACCAGCTTAAGAAATTAAATTTATGCAAATTTTATTCGAACCGGGTGATAAACCACCTTATAAGTATCCTGATCAGCATTTTCATTTCAGGATATCATGGAAAAACCACGGATTTTGCTAAAAACAGTTCCTGTCACAGAACTACGATTGCACATTTCCTTAATTCAGGGAAATGGGATGATTCTCTACTTTCAGATACGTTAAAACGTTCTGTTATAGAGATTATTTATTCAGAAGCAGCACGCACCGGAAAGCCTGTTTTCTGCATTGTAGACGATACGATAGCTTCAAAGACAAAGCCTTCGTCACAGGCTCTGTATCCGATTGAAGATGCGTACTTTCACCAATCCCATTTAAAGGGGAAACAGGACTACGGACATCAGGCAGTAGCTGTTATGCTTTCCTGTAACGGCATTGTCCTGAACTATGCTTTTGTAATGTACAATAAATCAATTTCCAAGATTGATATTGTACAAAATATTGCAAAGGAACTGCCTGTTCCACCAGTAATGTCTTATTTCCTTTGTGACTGCTGGTATGTTTCTGAAAAAATAATCAATACTTTTGTACAGAAAGGGTTCCATACCATTGGTGCTTTGAAAACAAACCGTCTGCTGTATCCATCAGGAATGAAAAAGAAACTCAGTGAACTGGCTGCTGAACGATCCACAACACATAAAGGATTTGACCTCGTCACAGTCAAAAAACGCAACTATTATGTGTACCGGTATGAGGGAAACCTCAGCGGCATAGAAAATGCAGTTGTTCTTTTAAGCTATCCTGAAAAAGCATTTGGTAATCCTAAAGCACTACGTGCTTTCATTAGCACAAATGTATCCTTATCTACACAGGAGATCCTTTCCTGTTATGTTTGTCGATGGCCGATTGAGATATTTTTCAGGCAATGCAAAAACCATCTGGCCCTGGATACATACCAGATACGCTCCTCAAAGGGAATACAGAGGTACTGGCTGTTGATGTCACTGACACATTATATTTGTGTCACAGGAACTGGCGGATATCGGTCTTTTCAAGATGGATATCATCGAATCTGTAGTGCCGTTCATCAGGAAAAGTATCAGTATCTATTCCTATGTGCAAAAGCAAGTGATGATTTTGAAGCATTTATGAAATTAGCAGGATAATTTTGTGCATTTTTTCAAATTTGCTCATTTATAGTAATTAAATAAGGTAATTTTAGTTTCTAAATATCAAAACGTAACTCTTTCAGTTTACTGAAAAAGATAATTTTTCCCTTCATTATAAGTTCCTTTCATTGAAAATCGAACAGCTAATTTCCCAGTCATCGGATCTTCAATACCTATACTGATCTTATATTTCTTTCCGGCCAGTGAGATCATCTTTTTTACCTGCATTCTTGTTTTTGTCTGTAAAGTTTCTTCCGGCAGAAGTGATTTTAACGAAATGTCAACCGCTTCTTTTTCAAGACTATTTCCATCCTCATCTTCTACCAGAACCCATACAGGCCAGTCTTCATAAAATGGTGCAACTCCATCATTCTTCCATTTAAGATTCAGGCTGACATACCCCGGCATCTGAATAAGGCTTGCTTGCGAAATCCACAAACGATATCCCATGCTTCCTAAAACTTTCCTATAACCGTTTTCATAAGTTTTATCCGCTACTTTCGGTCCAAGAAAAGTAGTATGTGCTTTCTTTATCAGATTTATTGTCTGATCCAGATTTGTGTCAAGCAACTCTTTCATTGTAATTGAACTTGTAAACTCACCTCCGGAAGGAAACTTTTTCCAGAAATCCTTCATTGCGGATAACCCTTTTTTCTCATGAGTCTGGTCAAACTCACCGCCTTCATTAATCCAGCGAAACCATTCCTCTGTGCTCTCTGGCTGTCCGGTCATATCGTTGTAGAGACCTATTCCATAATGTTCTCCCTCACTAAAAGGTCTTCTCATCAGTATCATGGAATCAGGGAAGGCCTCTGTCCATGGAATCATATAACGTTCTCTTACAGATTCTTCTGGCAGACTCTGTATTCCTGCGGAAATATTTACATGCCATTCTCCCCAGTGCCCCAGACTTCCAAGTTCGATATAACTGACCAGTCCATCTCTGCCAAAATGCTCTCCAAGTGCATTAACTGCCCTTTTGTGATATTGTATCATCTGTTCATTATTATAATCAGGAGCATATCCCTTTCCATACTCCATATCATACCAGGTTCCCGCATGATCAGTTTTGTCATATAGCCATTGTGGAATGTCCATATGCTTTTCCTCCCCGGGAATATCACACACAAACCTCAGTACCAGGTGTTTCCCTTCTTCTCTCCATCTGTCAGTCTGATTTTCTCTTTCGATTTTCTCCCAGTCATATTTTCCTTCCTCCGGTTCCAGTTCAGCCCAGGTAATATCCATATACAGTAAAGATATATCCTCTCCTATTGTTTCTTCCCAGGCACAAGGTGCATATCCCATTAATGGATTTCCAAAAATTTCTTCTGTTTTTTCATATATCTGAGTTTTTCTTCCAAATACCATCCATACTCCTGCTGCTATAATAACTAAAAGTCCAAAAACCAACAGAACCAGATATCGTTTCTGACTTTTAGCCATGATATTCTCCATTATACTGAATCAATGTAACATCTTCCACTCCACCGATATCCCGGATTTTTTCCATAAACTCCATATCATTCTGTCTGCAATATATTTCAACTGCCATTTCTGTTTTTTCATTGCGCATAGTTTTTGATTTTACGAAATATTTTCTTTTTCCAAAACAGCGGATAATTTCATCTCCCGCCTGAGTTCCCTGATAATGAATCACTGCAATATAAATTCTTCCATTTTGTTGTTTGTGATAAAACAGGGTGATCATCAGAATGATAATCACAGCTGTCAACAGAGTTAATGCATACATACCTGCACCGGCTGTAATCCCCGATGTGATTGCCCAGAACAGATACAGAAGATCCATCGGATCTTTAATTGCTGTACGAAAACGTACAATAGACAATGCACCAACCATACCAAGAGAAATCACAATATTGCTGCTGATCGCAAGTGTTACCATACAGGTAAGCACTGTCATTCCCACAAGTGTAACTGCAAAACTTCTGGAGAAAATAACTCCAACATAAAATTTCTGATAAACCAGATAAATCACACTTCCCAAAATCAAAGCCACTGCCAGAGCAGCCAATATCTTAGGTATATCATACTGACTGAACATTCCTGATTCCAGTACAGATTTTTTTATCATATCCTGTACACTCATCTTATCATCCTCCCCTGTGTATCATACCAATACTCAAATCCATTCATGTACCGCGTTTTTTCATAACACAGTACATATTTGGAAACTGCTGTAAATTCTGCTGCCTGCGGCGGCAGAAGATTTCTCAGAATCTGAGGCAGCATCTCTGTAAATTTCACTTCCATGATCAGTTTTCCCGGTTCCAGTACAGATAAAGCCGGAAGCGTACTGTCGAAAATGTCATAGCTTCCAACAGCCGCTCTGACATCTGTATCAAATGTAATCCTGACTGTTCCCTCATCCATGATCCATGGTTCTCTCTCGTAATCTACGATTGTTCTCGGCCGCATCATATTACTCATACATTCTATGTAAAATTCCCTGCAAAGATTATACGGGCTTTTCAGAAGAAATTCATACTCGCCGGAAAGAATTTTTTGCACCTCATCTTTTGTCAGAGGGGCATCTTCTTTATAAATATAACTGCCGAACTTCTTTTTTCTTTCCAGCTTGATACTTTCAGCACTATAATTATAAATTCGTATCCTGTATTTCTTCCTCATAAGAACGCCGCTTTCCTTTTCTTCATATGCACTGTTCCAGTAATCATCAAAATACAGGCTCCGTATCAGATATCCTCCAGTTTCTGCATGAGGATCCAGTTTCATAAGTGGCTTCATCCGAAGATTCAGGACTTCTTTCTCACTGGTACTGATAAGATATTTCCACTCGTTACGAAAACGTTCTTTCTTCCTGTCAGCCTTCTTCATAATCGTCTTCCTCTACCGTACTATCTTCTGTTATGTAAAAGCACCTCATACCATAATATTTTCCTTCATCTGTTACATAATAATCAAATGCATCCTGCGTTTTTCCAGATGTATTTGTTGCTCTTACTCTCACAAAGTACTGTCCTGCTTTCGGAAGGTCCATCTCAGCTTCCGGAACAGTCAGTGTTGTGTTCTGATAGATCACATCCCGGAATAGATAATCTCCTGCAACCTCTACAGAATACGTAATGTCCTCTGCGTCCAGATCATAAGATACATCCCAGTTAAATTTCAGCTTATCACCGTCTATTGTCGGAACACCTATATAAAATGGCATTGGTGTTTCCAGACTTTCCAGATATAACTGATAGTTCTTCTCTATCTCATCAGGAAGTGATGCTGCAATCTGATCGTATTGTTCAGATGTAAGCGGTTCATACTCTGCATCAGGCATCAAATATAAATAGGGCTTCAGTACATTCTTATAGCTCTCTATCTTTGATGTGAGCATATCTTTGTTCAGATATTCCCTCAGATCCAGAATGGCATCATTTAATTTTTCCCGGAAAGACCGTGACTTCAGACACCTTTGAAACAGAATATTTCCCCAGTAATTGCTGATTCCCTTTTCCCAGCTGTTCTGATCCGAAAAATTCCTTAATTCATATTCCGGTCTCATCAGACAGCCATCGTTATCCCAGGCAATAAAGTACCAGATATCTGAATTCAGAGGACTGTATAAATAAACATTTCTGTTCTGTGTGTCTACGTTTCCCATCAGAATCTGAAATGCCATCCAGTAAACAATATTTTCTTCATCAAAATGTTCTTTCAGTACATCTTCAATCCCTATAGAATAATCATTCAGATCTGTCAGCATATCGATCAATTTGGTATGATCTGAATCCCCTTTTATTTCCAGCATTTTTTCAAAGGCTGTCTTATCATATCCTGCATCATCTTCTTTTTTTATAATATCCTCGTAGCGATAAAATTCAAAAGAATTAATCTTATACAATTGTCCGTTTGAATCCAGTCCATGACTCTTTAATGCCGTCTTATTCAGTTGTTCAACCTGTGTATAAATTCCATAATCCTCAAATTTTCCACCTGGTTCTTCTGTATTATCCTTTACATACAAATGCACAAACTGTGTACGTAAACCAACCATCTGAGGAATTCCCCTGATCAGATCATATGCCAGCTTATTTCGAAAGCGCATTCCTTCTGTCATATGTTTATTCAGGTTAATGGTTCTCTGGCCTCTCCACGTTCCTTTATTCTTTTTTAACTCAATTTTATAATTTTTTTGTGCATTCTGGCTGGATGTCTGGCCCCTGATCTGAACAGTTGCATTAGGCACGCGTTCTCCATATCCGACTTCCCCTTCTGTCGGTCCATTCTCATCTCCCACCTGCAAAAGTCCTGCCACCTGATATCTCTCCACTCCCATATCTTCGTAATCATAAACAGAATAGCTGTTGATTTCCTTCCATGTATGATATGTATTTTCCGATGAATTTCCCTTAGATACAGTAAGATACATGGTAACAACACTGGTATCATCATCATTTTCATACAAAGAATCCTTATCTCTTAAATGAATCTCATTGATTTCTTCTTTCTCCGCTTTTTCCGCCTTTACCTGTTCTGTTTTGTTATCTTCCTGTACTGTCTGATCCTGTGAAGAGTTTCCCGCTTTTTCCAGAGTGCAGCCTCCACAGAGAGAAAGACTGACTAATACTGCACTTATCAGATTTATTTTTTTAATTCCTGTCAACGCTCGTTCTCCTTTCCAGTTTCTCATCCATAAAACATCCGATTCTGGTAAATACCCCCGATTTGTCTTCTGCTACCACCGGCTGTATGCTGAGAATATAATATGGCAGACGTCTGGTATAACGTTCCAGACGGATCATAACTATAAAATAAAACAGTACACATCCTGCAAGAAACCCAAAGCCATAATATACCTGCGGACAAAACAGAGAAATCACAGTAAACACAGAAGTTCCCACGGCAAAAATTACAGAAGCAGCCAATGCTCCCCTGTAATCTGTAAAATATAAAAGAAGCAGAAGCATCGTATTTGCAACTGCATAAATGCCGTAACCAACACAAAGTGTCCGGAAATATCCATACATCAGATCATTAAATCCCAAAGGAAGGTACTTCAAAAGACTCTCACCCATTGAAATCGCCAGCGCAGTAGTCAGTAACTGCTTCAAAGCGGTATACTTCAATTCTCTGTTCAGTACATCCAGCATTTCTGTACCGGCCTGCATAATATCCTTAATGGTTCCCCCATCATTGAATAAACTGTAATAATTCCTGTATTTCGGATAAAAATTAACTTCTACAGAAACCACAAAATTTACAGTGGTGATCAGAATTGTCAGAAATGCGATCAATGCCGGTACGTCATGAGACGGTGCCCCATAAAAAAGTCCTTTTACCTGTTTCCCCAGCGGTCCGGCCCACATGATCACAAGGTGGGCAAACAGCCCGATATTAATGCAGAGTCCTGTAAATGCCAGCGGCAGAAACTCATCTGCCCACCTTAAAAATAAGAATGCACTGATATCACTTTGTGGAAAATACTCATACAGTAAAACAACATCCCATAAAAGCATGATCCCATATCCAATGCATACCGCAACCATCAATGCTTCCACATGGGAAATTCCCAGAAACAGCAATAAGGCTCCCGAAAGAAAAGTAACAGCGATCGCAGCAAGAAAGGATAACATAATTCCTCTGTAATCTTTAATTGCAGTAAGATAACTCATCGCATTCCATGTAACGATCAGTTCTCCAAACAACTCAAAACATAAAAACTTATCTATAAGCCCAACTCCGGAAAATATCAGAAAAATCCCATATAAAATTCCTCCTGCAATGAGCATTAAGCCTGTCGAACCCCAGAAAGATGACAGAACTGCCTCATTTTTTTCTTCATAAAGCATATCTGCAATAAATCTTGTTACTACCATTGACAAGAAACTGGTTACCGTCAATGATGCAAGAAGTGTATATGTGATCATGCAGACCAGTAATTCTCTGCTCTGTTTCGAAGCGCCTGTCCTGTCACACAAAAACATAACACCCAGCAGAAGGACGATCCCCAGCAGCATGGGACCGGTACAGATAATCCCTGCATATCCATAGGCGCGGAAAGAAGCAAACAGCCCTCTTCTGCTGAACAGTTTTTTGAGTTCAAATCCAATCCCTGCCATATGCTTCCTCCACCTCCCTGTAAAGTTTTCTGTATTCACTGATCATGCGCTCATGCCTGTAATATGCCTTAGTTCTTGCCTGTCCGCTTTTTCCCATTCTGATCCGTCTTCTCCTGGATTCACACATTTTTTCCATAGCGAAAGCAAGTCCATCCCTGTACATAGGCGGAACGCAATAACCGGCACATCCAAAATCATCTCCTTCTTTTCCATTCAGAAGTTCCCGGCAACATCCTACATCAGTCGTTACACATGGGCGTCTGGCCGCAAATGACTCCAGCACGGATAATGGCTGGCCTTCTGATATACTGGTAAGGATCGTAAAATCCAGTTTTCTCATATACTGTACAATATCTACCCTTCCTGTAAAAACAAGATTTTTGATATCCAGCTGTTTCACCAGTGCATAACACTCATCTGCATATTCCTCGTCATCTACCCCTCCCAGAATATGAAGTCTCACATTCTCCATTCTGGATGAAAGTTCATAAAATGCATATATCATAGTCTTTATATCTTTAATGGGTGCGAGACGGACTACCGCACCTATGTCTATCCATCCATCTTCCTCTTTCAGAGGGATCTGTGACAACCTGTCATAATCAATACCATTTTCAATTACTCTGCATTTCTCTGCATCACAGCCAATCTGTATTTGCGTAAGCATCGCATTCGTAAATAAACTGGTTACCCGAAAAGCCCTTTTATAAATTGCTTCTGATAACATATAAAAGAAAGAAATCCACTGTTTTTTAAATGATGGGATTACCCATTTTGCCCTGATGATCTCTTCCTCCCTTTCTCTTGTGTATATCCCATGCTCTGTAAGTAATACCGGTCTTCTGTAAACATATCCTCCAAGGCAGGCAAGAAGTCCCCCGTATCCTGTTGAAATCGCATGATAGGTGTCTGCCTGAGGAACCTCAGAACCCAAAAGATATAAAACCGGAAGCAGCATGGAACGCATTGTATGAAACGCGTCCGCAAATGCAATATACGGATATTTTTCCAGACAGCTCTCTGTTAATATATTTAAAAACTGCTCACTTTTCAGAAATGACATCGGATTCATTTTCCGGTCGTGATATAAATGAAACAATACTTCCCAGTCAGGATGACTGCATTCCATCAATTCTCTTAAACTCCTTGTTTCTTCTTCCGAAAAATGATTGATTCTGTGCAGCTGTCCATTTTGATTTCCATGTTCCTTCAGTTTTAATGCATCATCCAGAAATACTTCATGGACTTCCACCACATTATCCGGCAGTTCATAGACAAATTTTCCACGGTCACATGCATGTGCTCCTATTACCCACAGCACAAACTCATGCTCTTTCATAACAGTGATATACTGATGCATCCATGTAGAAACTCCACCATGTACATACGGATAACAGCCTTCTAAAACCAGACAGATTCTCAATTCTCTCACCTTATTTCTATTTTCACTGATTTCTCTTTTGCCCGAAGCAGATAGAGATTTCCGGTAATATGCGTCAGTTCTCCACCTTCTATATTACCCGGAGTCCCTTCATTCATTCTTATCATAATATAAGCTTCATCATAAAAATTATCTAATTTAACTTGTTGTGCTAGATAAAATAAAATATAAAGAAACTTCAACAAAATA
>NZ_JAJDML010000042.1:0-34952 GCF_020594215.1 Blautia sp. DFI.1.216 | reverse complement strand
GGCAATCTGGAATGAATTTTGGCTACGTTACTGTGAACGGAGTGAACAGTAACGAGATTTTTCATAGAGTCAGGTGGATATCCTCAATTGAAGCAGGGCTTACTTAATTTGGTTAATTTACAGTATTCTCTGAAATTATTACGAGTATACTCAAAAAACAGCAGAACAGATACAAATTATCCATCCTGCTGACGTTCCTTCCATAGCAATCTGCGTAAATAATATATTAATCCAGTTCAGTAGAATTTCACGCTCTGCTGAACCACATCACAATTCATTATTTTCCAAAATTGCAATACTCATAATGTAGTTATAATCTTATACAATGCTTCCACGCTGTACGGCAGTATCCTCTCATCTAATTGAAATTTCGGATGATGCAGAGGATGATTTTCTCCTGGTATTCCCGCAAGAAATACTGTGAAAAGTCCTCTGGTTTCTCTAAAATATCTGTATGCGTTGTCACCGGAAAGAAACAACTCATCTTCTCCTTCCAGAACAAATTTATCTCCGAATACTTCTGCCCCCACTACCTTTGCTGTCTCTGTAAGTTCCTCATCATTGGCAAACGCATATACCGGATCTTTTGGAAATTCCATACGGATCTGTGTGCCAGTCTGCTTTTCAATTTCCTGCAGATTTCTCTCCAGCTCGTGCTCAAGTGCCATGTAAGTTTCTTCATGAACTGCGCGTATATTTCCGTTTAATACCACATGGTCTGCAATAATATTCGTATATTCACCGCCATGGATCGTACCCGTACCCACAATATATTTTCCTGCATCCGGATGCTGTTTTCCAAAACTTTCATTCAGATCATGAATGGCACTTATCACTTGAGCAGCTGCATAAATTGCATCAATCCCCTTATCCGCTTCACACCAGTGACTGGATTTTCCATGAACATGAATCTGCATACTGTTGATCATGGAAGATGCCTGTCCCTGATGCACTGCCATTCCAAATGTCATGTCCGCTGCGTAATGAAACATCAGAAATGCATCTGCTTTCGGATTCTCTAATGCTCCGGCCTGAAGCATTCTTTTTGCACCTTCACCAATCTCCTCTGCAGGTTCAAAAAGGAACCGGAGCCTGACCGGAAAACTTTCCTGCATTCTTTGCTCTTCTGCCACAATTTTTGCAAGGATCAGTGCTGCTGCCAGGATCATATCGTGACCGCAGGCATGCATACATCCCTGATTTACTGATGCATATGGTAGATTTGTCTGCTCCTGTATGGGCAATGCATCCATCTCCGCCCTGAGTACAACCAGTTTCTCCCTGTTTCTCAGAGATGGAAGTTCCGCGATTAATCCTGTAGGTTCTATCGGCACAATCTCATATCCCAGTTTCTCCAGATATTTCCGGATATATGCAGACGTCTCCACTTCCTGAAGTGCCAGCTCCGGATGTTGATGAAAGTAATGTCTCAATGTGATTAATTCTTCCGTATATTTTTCTATATTCATCTGTTTTCCAACCTTTGTTCTTAGGGATTACCATTTTCATCTTCCGACATACTCAAAACCGCATTCGGACGTTCCAGGCAGAACTTCTGTATCTCTTCCAGAAATCTCTGACCGTATTTCTTTAGCTTATTCTCGCCCACACCGGAAACCTCCAGCATTTCTTCTTCATTTGATGGACATTTGATGCACATATCTATCAGCGTCTTATCACTGAACACGATATATGGAGGCATGGCTTCCTCTTTTGCAATTTCCAGACGAAGTTTCCGCAGAGCTTCAAATAAATCGTAACCTGCTGCCGTAAGCGCATCTGTACTGCGTTTTCTGACAGATTTCTGGGGCTTTTTCTTTTTATCCGGTTCTTTTTCCTCGTAAGTACGCATGATCACGTGAGTATTTTCATCTCTTAGCGGAGAAATATCGCCCAGTTTCAGCACACTGTAACGTTCCTGTGTCTGATAGAGATATCCCATCTCAGTCATCTGGCTGATCAGTGCCCTGAGTTCTGCCTCACTGTGATCATTCAATGCTCCATAAGATTTATACTTATCTGCTCCAAGCTCCCTCAACCGGGCTCTCTTAGCCCCCAGCAAAGTACCAAGCACAATTGTCAGTCCATACCTTCCTCTCGTCTCAGCTACACAGTTCACTACCCACTTCGCCTCTCTGGTCATATCTGTCTCATGGTATTCTCTGTGGCAATTTCCACAATTATCACAGGGACCGAAGGTCTTTTCACCGAAATACTCCAGAATATAATTTCGCAGACATCCTGTTGTTTTACAATATCCTTCCATGATCTGAAGCCTTCGTATATCCCGCTGACGAATGAGAAATTCATCCTCTTCATCCACATCGGAAAAATCTTTGTTATCCAGAAGCATTCGGTCGATTATAACATCCTGTGCAGAAAACAATAGAACGCACTGGGAATTCTCTCCGTCACGCCCTGCACGTCCTGCCTCCTGATAATAATTCTCCATACTCTGCGGCATATTGTAATGGATCACATATCTCACATTGGATTTATCAATCCCCATTCCAAATGCATTTGTTGCAATAATAACAGGGGTTCTGTCGTAAATGAAATCATCCTGATTCTTTTTTCTGGTTTCATTATTCAGTCCTGCATGATATCTGGTAACAGCAACTCCTTTTTGGAAAAGCAGTTCAAAAAGATTGTCCACATTTTTTCTTGTAGAGCAGTAAATAATCCCGCTCTCTGTTGGATGTCTGTCTATGTAATCCATCACAAAATCGTCTTTTCGCCGGATATTTTCCACGCTGTAATATAAATTCTTTCTGTCAAACCCGGTGATCACTACTTTCGGATCTTCCAGCTTTAAAGTACAGAGAATGTCGTTCTTTACTTCCTCTGTTGCAGTTGCGGTAAAAGCACTGACGATCGGACGACCGGGAAGATTTTTTACAAAGTCTACGATTTTGACATAGCTTGGTCTGAAATCCTGTCCCCACTGTGAAATACAATGTGCCTCATCCACTGTCACCATGGAAATCTCCACCTGTCTGGCAAATTCCAGAAACTCATAATTTTCCAGACGTTCCGGTGCAACATAAATAATTTTGTATCTTCCTCCTGCTGCCAGGTACAACGCCTTGCTAATCTGACTTTCCGACAGTGAAGAATTGATAAATGCGGCATGTATTCCCGCTTCATTCAAAGCCTTTACCTGATCCTGCATCAGTGAGATCAGAGGAGAAATTACAATCGTAATTCCTGACAGCATCAGTGCCGGTACCTGATAACAGATGGATTTTCCAGCTCCTGTCGGCATGATTGCAAGCACATCCCGGTGTTCCAGAATGGACTCCACAACACTCTCCTGCCCTTCTCTGAATGTATCATATCCAAAATAAGTCTTTAAGGTTTGTACTGCCTGTCTGTTCACCTGAAGCCTCCCTCTGCATTTTAATCTATTTTAATTTCTTTTTCAGCTCCTGAATCAGTTCGGAATAGTCTCTGTGCTGCATCTTCGGAAATGCCTTGATGATACGCCCCTGACCGACAACGGTATGATTGGTAATAGAACTGGACAGTTCCTCAAACTGAGCCTGAAGCTCCGCTCTTTTTATACGAAGCATTTCGATAGATTTTTCTCGCTGTGCGGCAGTTGCATCACGCAATTCTGCTGCTGCAAGAGTTGCCTGAACCTTTCCTTCTCCCACTTTCTGTGCTGTGCCAATCGTAGTCGTAGCCAGAGTATCACTCAGTTTATCACTTACAATTCTCAAATCTGAACGAACTTTATCCAGTCTGGTAAGCTTTTTATTCAGTCCCTGGATCACTGCTACCGTCACAATAAAATCTGTCAGATACACAGCATACAAAACTGCTATCACAATCCACTCCCAGGTTGCAGGTGTATGTAACGCATGTGCCTCTACATACTTCTGGAAAACTTTTACCACCATAACGATAGCCAGTCCCCAGATCAGAGAAAACTCCAGACAAATGTAGCCATGAAAATTGAAGGGTTTATCTGAATAATCCCACCATCTTGCATGGAAACACACATCCAGCAGCCAGCCTGCAACCAGTTCCACCGCAGTTGCCAGAACAATTCCAAACACAAAAATCATTCCATCACTCATCTGACGCCCGCTGCCCTGAATTGTATTGAGCAAAGCAAAAACAGAAAGCACCCCAAATCCATATACCGGGCAAACCGGTCCATTCAGGAAACCTCTGTTTATAACTTTTCCCAACGCTACTGCATGAAAAATAACTTCAACAACCCAGCCGCCAAAAGAATAAATAAGAAAATACAGACATATCTGAAAATACGTCATTCCACAAATCATTCGTTGCTCCTCCTTGCTTTCATCAAACCACTTTTCATATCCCATTATCACAGTTCAAACAGAAAACTTACCCCAGACTGTTTTGTAATGTACTGATCAACTCCTCTATAACAATTGGTTTGGATAGAAATCCATCCATACCACATGCCAGTGCTTTCTTTCTGTCTTCGTCAAAAGCATTGGCAGTCATGGCAAGGATCGTAATTCCCGCCAGTGCCCGATCATCCAGTGAACGGATCTGCTCAGTAGCCTCATATCCGTTCATTACAGGCATCTGCACATCCATAAGCACCAGATCATAATCACCTGGTCTTGAATTCTTAACCTTCTCCACAGCCTCTGCTCCATCTTCCGCTGTATCAACCTGAAAACCATATTCACTAAGGAGTGCTACTGCAATTTCTCTGTTCAGTTCATTATCTTCCACAAGCAGTATTTGCCTGCCTCTGAAATCTGAATCTGCTGCCGGAAGAATATTATCCTCTGCCCCGGCCTGCTTCTGACCGATAGCAGCCATCAGAGTCTCTCTGATATCTGACATAAACATAGGTTTGGCACAGAACGCAGTCACCCCTGCTGCCCTGGCTTCCACTTCAATATCTGACCAGTCGTAAGCAGTCAGGATAATGATTGGCGTATCATCACCAAGACTGCGGATCTGACGGGTAACTTCAATGCCATTCATATCAGGCAGACGCCAGTCAATGATATAAGCGTGGAATGCATCCCCCATTTCCATAGACTGTCGTGCACGGAGAACAGCCTCCTTACCGGAAAGTGTCCATTCCGAACGCATTCCAACCTTTACAAGCATCTTAGTCACACTGTCACAGGTATTGAAATCATCGTCTACTACCAATGCCTTCAGATCTTCCAGTTCTGCGATTTTCTCTATACGGTGGTTCTCAGGCTGAATCCGCAATGGCAGACGGATAATAAATTCAGTACCTTTGCCCTGTTCTGTCTGAACCTCAATGGTTCCGCCCATCATATCCACGATGTTCTTGGTGATAGCCATGCCCAGTCCTGTACCCTGAGTCCTGCTTACAGTGGAAGTCCGCTCTCTCTCAAAAGGAGAAAAGATCTTCTGTACAAATTTCTGACTCATGCCGATTCCGTTATCCTTTACCCGGATTTCGTACAGTTCACAGCCTCTCTGTGTACCCGGATACTCTCTCAGCCGAACAGAAACGGTTCCGCCTGCAGGAGTAAACTTGATCGCATTGGACAAAAGATTCAGCAGTACCTGATTCAGCCTGGTCTTGTCGCAATAAACATCCTCATTGGTAACATCCATGACATCCATGTAAAGCTCTAACTGTTTCGCATGGATCTGTCCGCTGATAATGGTTTTCAGATCATGAAGAACCTCTGACAGACTGACTTCCGTCTCTTCCAGATGGATTTTCCCGCTCTCAATACGGCTCATATCCAGGATATCATTGATCAGTGAGAGCAGATGATTACTGGAGGAAAGAATCTTACCCAGATAATCCCGAACCCTTTCTTTATCATCAATGTTGCTTACAGCCAGTGTAGTAAAACCAATAATCGCATTCATTGGTGTACGGATATCATGAGACATATTGGAAAGGAAGGTGCTCTTTGCCTTGTTTGCAGTCTCCGCAGCGCGGACCGCCTCAGAAAGGGCCTGATTCATTTTTCTATCAGAGGTACGATCTGACAGAACCAGGATATATTTCTTTTTTCCGTTTACCTCGCTGCCCATTGCAACGTTATGAAACCAGCGGTGTTCTCCTGTTTTCTGATGAACATATTCAAGATCCCATTCCTGCTGCTCATGAACCTGGATTTCTTCCAGATACTTCTTCTCCGGATCTTCAACGTCCCCGGGATGCAGTTTCCCAAGGACACAAATATCTTTACGAATCTGTTCTACTGTAATTCCCAGCAGTTTTTCCACATTGGGACTGACGTAATCTGCCTGATATGTTTTTGCATCCAGCATCAGGAAAACGTCATCTACATTCATTGACAGCTTTTGAAACAATTCGTCCCTGTACAGGATCTCCGTATCCTTTCTCTTCAGGTTTACCCTGTTTTTCCGGAGAATAATTCCAATAAAAAGACCGGCAATACACACCGCTACTGCACTTACAAGCAGCACAGTGCTACGCTGCAGAACATTCATACTTGCATTGACGATATCAGCCTGGACAAGTCCCAGAAAGATCCAGTCCTGAGGTTTGGATTTCTCATAGACCAGATAGTAATCCTCTCCATCCAGATTTATCAGCATTGCATCTGTATGTCCTTCCTTAAACTCTTCTGAAAGCTTAAGGATCTCTTTTTCAGACAGAGTAGAATGTTCTCTCAGAATCCCAAAGAAATTATACACCTCTCCCCATGCCTCAGAAGAATGATCCACAACAACACGGCCATCCGGATGAACCACATAACTCTGGGCATTTCCATTGAAAGCAGAAATATTCAGCACATTTACGATATCAGAGTTTTCATAGGCAATGGCAATGGCATCATATTCAAAGCCCTGATAACTTCCATGAGGCCTGGGAGTGGCAAAAACAAGGAGCTGGGATTTTCCGGGAACTGTTGCATTGGTTATCACATCATTTCCCTGCCGGATCTCATCTTCAATATTTTCCTGTAATCCCAGATACCCGGTTTCACCTGTTACCATCTTATAGTTCCCGTCCGCTGACAGGAAATAAAAATCTAAAAAGCCTGCATCTTCCTGTGCTTTCTCTATATACTCACGAATTTCACTTTCATCGGAAGTGTTCTGCAGATATTCCCCCCATATATGGAGATAAGTCAGATTCTTATTTGTCAGCTCACTTAGCATATTATCAGACTGATGAAAAATTTCTGTCAGGTGAGAAACACTTTCCTCATAAACAGTCTTCGATACAAACCCCAAATATTGGAAAACAGTCAAAAGGATTCCAACAAATAGGGCAATAAGAACTGCTGCATTCCATCGTTTTCTCACAACCCGTTTCTTTCTGTTTGTATTATGATTCTTAACATCCATTCTTCTCACCTCAGAGTAATGTAGTCTTCAGGCTCTGCAAGAATGGCATTACCATCTGAAACATATGTTGTCCAGGTATCTTCCACAGAGGTATCCCCTCCATCAAATACAATATTTTCCTCTGCCGGATAAGCTTCCATATATTGTGGTGCTGCAAGGCAGGTCACAGTAAAAGTATCCTTGTCCTGAATCTGTTTTCCATTCTTTGAAACTTTACTCAATGTATAACCATTATCCGTTTCCCTGATTTCTACAGAAATACCACTGAACACAGGCAGAGAGCCACGGTTAAAGGGGATAAAGCCTCCCTGGTAGCCTTCTACGAAGTTTCTGACCGTTTCCTTCAGTTCTGCCCCGCTCATCTCACTGCTGTAAGCGGAAAGCTCGTTTGGCATAATCATGTTGCCTGCCATTTTTTCTGTATAACCGGCCTTCAGTACATTTCCTGTAAAGCTGTTTCCTGTTGCAATCAGCACATCCGTCCCATAAATACCACGCAAAGTGTTTGCCATAACAGAATAGGCTTCATTGCCTCCGCTGGTATGGAAACGATTGGAATAAGTTTTCTTTGAATCCAACACAATATCCTCAGAAGTGGATTTTTCTTCAAGAAGCTGGGAATTAAATGACTGATAAGCCTGCTCTGCATTATATTCTCCTGAGATCATCTTAGACACCACATCCCTAGAAATGGAAAAAAAGTCATTTGACGCAATACGGATATACATATGGTTTTCTTCGATCACAGGTTTCACATCCTTCAGATATTCCGTAAGCCGGAAATCCACATCCTGGCTATAGCTTAACAGATCCTGCCCATCATAAATGATCCGGTTCTGCGCATCCTCTGAAAGCATTGTGTTCAGTACCTTCATTGCTTTCTGCCGACGTGTTTCATCCTTTGTCAGGTCACGGTTTAAAGCTATCTGGAAATATGGTGTAGTCATCAGCCACTTTTCGCCGTTCTGCTGAAAGAATGGCAGGAATGTTGTGTTAATGCCCTGATCCTGGAACATTTTTACACCGGCAGAACTGCCGAAATACATGGCAAGCTTACCACTTTTGTACATCTCAACCACATCATCATAATTCATATCCAGATCATCCTGGCTCAGCCCTGTATCCTGAATAAACTGCTCCATACGTTCAAAAGCCTCCGGCCAGACGGTACTGTCCAGACCTTCTCTCTTTGTATTGTCCGGGTCACTGTAGATGGTACGCCACTTACGTCCATCCCCAGAAGACAGCTCTGATGCAGACAGACCCTGCAGTGTTTCCATACAGGTATAATCATAGTAATAGTCTGCAGTAAACCCACGGATACCCACCTCATCAAATGCCTGGCAGGCAGAAACGAAGCTTTCATAATCCGTTGGAAGAGGAATATCATACTTTTCAAAAAGATCTTTGTTCACTACAAAGCCATGGGCATCTGCACACACAGGAAGCCAGTTTACGCTGCCATCCTGATTTTTGAAATTGTTAAGGTAGGTATCATAGACAGCACCTGCAGCATTGGTTGTGGAAAGATCCATCAGACTGTCCTTCAGGGGGCTTGCATCATGGAGGGAAAACCTGCAGCAGGTTATAATATCCGGCAATCCGCCGTTTTCATTCAGAAAACGATAGAAATCCAGATCATTATTGCCTACTACAAATTCAACGTTGATATCCGGAAGCTGTTCCTGGATGTATGGCGCATATTTTTCATACAGCTTTGTGCTCCATAAATACACTGTGATGGTTTCTGCATCTTCTTTTTCCGCACTTTTCCCGCCGCAGCCAGACAGAAGTGATACGGCTGTCACCATCGCCAAAAGCACAGAAACTAACTTGTTCCATTTTTTCTTTTTCATTATAACTTCTCCCTCTGATCGCGTTTTACTAACTCATTGATCACTTTTACTAATAATTTCCCATCAACAGGCTTGGCAATATGTTCATCCATTCCTGCTTCCTTTGCTCTCATTTTGTCCTCAGTGAACGCGTTTGCTGTCATGGCAATGATCGGTATCACTTTTGCATCCTCTCTGTCCAGAGAGCGGATCATCTTTGCTGCTTCATATCCATTCATGACAGGCATCATAATATCCATAAGAATAGCATCAAATTCTCCAGGTCTGTTTTTTCTGAATATGTCAACAGCCTTCTGTCCATTCCATGCTTTTGTCACCACAGCGCCTTCATTCTGAAGCACAAATTCTGCAATCTCCATATTCAGCTCATTATCCTCTGTCAGAAGAACATGGAGTCCATGGATAGAAGTTTCCGTTTTTTCTTCAGCTTCAGTCCTGTCCTTCATATCTGTGTCAATCCGGAATGGAATCCGGATCACAAATGTAGTCCCTGTGCCTTCTTTACTTTCAAAGGAAATGGTTCCGCTCATTTTTTCCACCAGTTTTTTTGTGATTGGCATTCCCAGCCCTGTTCCGGCGAATTTTGTGCGGCTTCCTGCATGTTCCTGTGCAAATGGTTCAAAAATGCGTTTCTGGAATGCCTCTGTCATTCCAATTCCGGTGTCTCTGCAGACAAATTCCAATGTGGTCATTGCTGTCTGTTTCGATGGGATTTCCCGACAGCTGATATAGACATATCCGTTTTCTTTGTTATATTTCACCGCATTAGACAAAATATTCATTAGAATCCGTTTCACATGCACCGGACTTCCAATAAGATTCCAGTGTGTAACTTCTTTCTCTTCCCAAATGATCCGGATATTCTGCTCTGTAGCCATATGTTCGATCACACCCAGTATTTCCTCAGAAATACTGTTCAGATTAAATGGGATTTCTTCCAGAACCACTTCATCTGACTCCAGCTTGCTCATGTCCAGAACCTCGTTTATCAGTTCCAGCAACAGATGAGATGCCTCTTTGATCTTTGCCCTGCATTCCGTCTGTTTCTCCATATTGTCTGCATAATAGTCTGCCACATTGATCATGCCGCAGATTCCATTGATCGGTGTCCGGATATCATGGCTCATTCGCTGCAGAAACTCGGTTTTTGCCTCATTGGCTGCTTCTGCTTTTTTTGCTGTTCTCAGAAGTTCTGCTTTATATTTTTCATCTTTTTCCTGTTCCTGTTTCCGGTGTGCCAGATCCGCTCTGTAACCCCAGAAGCAGAATATACCGAATATGAGTAAATAAAGAAAAACGACAGCTGTTACACTTAGCGGCAGGTTACGGAATACTTCCGTATCCGGAAGATAGGCATAAATATAATAATCCCGCTGCTTCAGCATGATTCCATAACATCTGGTTCCTTCATTTTTTAAATGAAAAATATGCTGACTGTCTGTATGCTCTTTCATTGCCTGGACAACCTGATTGCCGGCAGTATCCTGTCCCAGCAGGCTTTCATCGTTGCTGGCAACGATGGTTCCCTTATCTGCAACAATAATCGTTCCATCTTTCTGAGTGCTATAGCCATTTAAAAGGTTCTGTATTGTCAGGGTATAATTTCTGACAAATTCCGGAGATGTGTAATAATAAATTGCAACCATACCTGGTGCATCTTTTCTGGCACAGGCTGCAATGTCGATACGTGATCCGTCTTCTCGGTCAATCCGTTCCGAATAAGATCTTTCTTCATATCCGGTAAAATCCATGATAATGTCTTTTTGCAGATAATCTGTGATCTCATTGGTCAGAGCCTCATCCATGCTGTATTTGCAGACTGTCTTTCCCTCTGCATCCAGCACAAGGATACCATCCACCCAGAGGGTCTGCAGATTTTCTTTCAGAAACTCCTGGCTTAACCGGCAGCCGTTTTCTGTTTCCATGTCGATATTCGTACTCATCTGTCTGGCACTTTCAATGGCGCGGAGGAGACTTTTAGATTCCGAAGCTTCATTATAATGGGTGTAGGTGGAACACTGCACTTTGACATAGTTTACAGTTTTCACCATCCTGTTCTCTGCTTCCTTTTTCTCTGCCTGAAAAAAGTAATACAGGGAAGCTGCAGTCACACAGATTCCAAGCAGAATGCCGAATATCCAGAATCGCTTTACTTTTATTCTTCTCCTAATATCCAAGATTATCCACCTCCAGATACTTCTGGGGATCATCCAGATATTTTTTAATGATTTTCAGGGATGTGCCATCCTGACGCATTTCTTCCAGCGTCTGATCCATCTGCTCACAAATTCCTCTGTCATCCTCTTTTGCAAAAGCAACACCTATCCCGACCACCATCAGCGGATCTTCCAGGATACGGAAGCTTGCATCATAATCCTTCATGTACTGGACAATGGATTCCTCATGTGCAGCAACTGCATCTACATATCCTTTTCCCAGAAAGGTATAGATTAGTTCCCTGTGCCCAAGACTGATCAGATTGCCCAGTTTGGGGATCCTTTCATCTGTCCGGTTCAGAAAGATGCCTTCCGGTTTGGTTGTGGACTGGACGGCAAGGTTCTTTCCCTCCAGATCACTTAGTTTATAGATATCACTGCTCTCATTTACAGCAACTACCTGGCGGCTTGCTATGTAGGGTCCTGCCCAGCGGTAATCGTCAAGGCGTCCTTCCATGGAAAAACAGCCCATAATACAGTCGATCTCTCCGCTTTCTACCAGTTCTTTTTTCTTCTCCCAGTTGATCTGGACAACATCCACCTGATACCCCATTCTTCTGAAAGCTTCTGTAGCCAGTTCCACATCAATTCCTGTGGGGATTCCATCTTCATTCAGATAATTGTATGGCGGATAACTGTCACTGCCCAGGGTGATAACGGGCTTTTCTCTTTCTTTTTTAGTAACATCTGCATTTTTGCACCCTGCCAGGGCAGTTGCTAAAATTCCCACAAGCAGAATGCCTGCAATCACTCTTTTTCCTTTCATCTTTTCTCCATTCCTGCTGTTCTTCTCTATTTTCCATCAAATTTAACCGAATCAGGTAAGTCCCCTGCGGAGGTTGCGAATATCCGCTTGAAGACAAAAAAAAGTTCCTTGTAAAAAATTTTACAGGAACTTTTTCCATAATGCCCATTTAACATTTACCTTTTTTTATTACTGAGGCATGATGCAACCGGCTGGCATGGCCAGATTTCAATCTGACTTTAGCTCCTTCTGGCTTTGCGCCCCGGCTTTTCAACCGGTTTGCCAATAAATGCCATAAAAAATTATTTTTATTATAGCACTCATACTATATCATGTCTATAAGAAAATATGTTACTGTTCACAGCAACACGCTTCGCAGGATATTGCCAGTGAACAGTAACGAAAATATACCTCTTAACATACAAATCCAGCTTCCCATCAAAACTTAAGAGAAATTTACCGGAATGAAACTCCTTCATCAACCGGCCATGATTTTCTAAGTGCCCCATAGGAGATCAGAAAATTCGCAAGCCATCCGGCCGGTACAGCAAGCCAGACAAATGCAATTCCATAACGCGGTGCAAAAATCAAGGCAACTGACAGCCGAATGGCAAGGTTTACCATATTGGCAATGAGAAACGGCCGCATAATTCCAAGTCCACGAAGAACTCCATCTGTTGCCATCTTAATACCCATAAAAATAAAGAAATATCCCAGCCATTTCATATAATCCCCGGACACCTGATATGCCAGAGCGGTTCCATCTTTTCCAAGGAATAAGGAAGAAATTGGGGTGTGCAGTGTTTCAATGACTATGAAAGCAAGGACTGCGAAACACAGATCTAACACCAGTGCAGCGTGATATCCTTTTTTAATACGTTCAATTTTCTTTGCTCCAAGATTCTGGGAAACATAGGGCGAAACCGCATTTCCAATGGATACAAATATCAGTGAAAAAACATTCTCTACTCTCATGGTTGCCGCATAACCTGCCAGCGCCTGTGTACCGAAGGGATTTACAACCGCCTGTACGATCATCATACCAATTGACACTGTGGATTGCTGAAGAACCGATGGTACTGCAATACGAAGCATGGAATGTAACTCCTGCCTGTCAAACCAGTTAAAGCGGCTTTTATATCGACGCATCCGGTTAAAGAAAATCAAAAGCGAAAACACTGCGGAAATCCCCTGCGCAATGAGAGTTGCAAGGGCGGCACCGAACACACCCAGCCCTAAACCTGCCACCATCCAAAGATCCATAACAATATTCAAAACAGAAGAAAATATCAAAAGGCCCAGCGGAATCTTCGATTCACCGATGGAATTGAACATCGTTGAAAGGATATTGTACATAAACAGAAAGGGAAATCCCACAAAATAAACACGCAGATACAGTACCGCTTCATCCAGTATGTCAGCAGGTGTTTGTAATAAACTCATCATAAAATGAGAAAAAACAAAGCCAAAAACCCCCAGAAGTATACTCAGAATCAGAAAACTGATCAACGATGTTGACACAATTGTTTTCATTTTGCTATAATTCTGAGCTCCAAAATAGCGGCTCACAAGTACACCTGCTCCTACACCGGCTCCCAAAGCCACACAGATGAAAACATTGGTCAAAGCGGCACAGGCTCCAACTGCCGCAAGTGCAGAGGATCCCACAAACTGACCTACGATAATGGAATCAGCCATATTATATACTTGTTGAAAGAAGCTGCCCAGAATCATAGGCATTGCAAAAACAGTCAGTGCTTTAAGAGGGGCATCTGTGATTAAATATTCATCTTTTGACATTCTCATTTTCCTCCATCAATTCCTGCTTTTTATCCGAAATCACGATTGTATTTTCAAAATGTAAGTTTAAGATTTCGTTACGCAACAATTATATGTAGTTACAGCAAATAAGTCAAGCTGCTGTTTACTTTTAGTAATATAAATGATATGATATTTGATATTGAAAAAAGCTGCTATCAGATGGATATTATTTTATATTATTTTACAGGAGGGAACTTATGTACCTGGACGGTTTAGATGAGCTGGATCAGAAGATTATCCGGCTGCTTATAGAAAACGCACGTATCTCTTACTCTGATATCGGTGAAGAAACCGGTATTTCCAGAGTGGCAGTAAAAGCCCGTATCCAGGCTTTGGAGAAAAGAGGCGTAATCGAAGAATATACAACAATTATTAATCCGCAAAAAATCAGTGGGGCTGTATCATGCTATTTTGAAATTGAAACAAAACCGGAGTACCTGGCGCAGGTGACAGATATATTGTACAAAAATGATACAGTCTCACAGATTTACCGTGTCACAGGAAGAGACAGGCTTCATGTACATGCCGTTGCTTCATCAGGTGATGAAATGGAGTACTTCCTGCACAATGTCATTGATACACTGCCTGGCATTATCAGCTGCAGTTGCAATATGATCTTATCACGCATTAAAGATATTAAAGGATTACGGCTATAAAAGTCAGAAGCTGCAACCAACCTTGATCCATACAGTCATATCACCTTGCCAAAGTGAATTAAATATAACGCTCCCAGCCACTTTTTGACTTCAACAGTTTGCTCTTCCTGAAACGCCTCGCAGCTTTTCAAAATAACAATAAAATGCCCATTTTTCGTACACGGGAACATATCCTAAAACGCCACTATACTATTGAAGAGTTGTCAAAGCAGTATCTGATGAACACCACTACTTTGAAATCCGTTTTCAAAGCAGTCTATGGAATGCCCATCGCTTCTTACATGAAAGAATACCGTATGAAGTTGGCATCGAATATGCTGTTGCAGGAAGATAAATCTATTTCGGGAATTGCCGCCGCTGTGGGATATAAAAACCAAAGTAAATTTACATCGGCTTTCCGAGATATATTTCAGATATTACCTACTGCATATCAGAAACTGTATCGTAATCAATAATTTTAATACAAAACTGCACCCACAATATCCCTGAGTGCAGTTTTGTATCAATCAATATTCTAATGTTTCTCCATCAAGTGGAATATCAAGAACAAGCATCCTATACAAATGCACTTTCCTCTTTTGCTTTCCGCAAATCTTTTAACACTGTTCCTATATCTCCCAAAATAGCAATTCCCTTATCTTCAATGAATTCCGGCAAAAACTGATATTCTGAATTTACGGAAATATAATATGCATCTTTCAAACTGTTTGTCAGTTCCCAAAACGGTTCCTGTATAAACATCGGTGTCATGCGCCCTACTCCAAGTTCTATCAAGAGAATTTTTCTATCTTTGTTCTTTTGAATGTATTTTGAGATTTTCTCATATTCTTCTTCGTATTTTTTCCCTTGCAGAAAATTCCCATATCCTCTTACCCACGGAAACATTTCCGCACCACAATGAGGGCAGCGAGGAATCAGTTCATCCGGCACCATTGTCCCCTCTCCCATAGCCGCAATCATATCTGCCACAGGTTGTACGGCATCCCATGTTTCATCCTGACAGCACTGGGAACACTGGAAGAAACGATGATCTCCCTGAATCTCACTGACCTTTTCTTCCGGATAAATCTTTACAAACTGTGTATCCTGATTAGTCGTTAAGATATGAAAGTCCTTTCCCTGCAAGATTCTATCCAAATCCAGATATGGATCTCTGATAGGGGCATTTTGTGTAGCATTTAAAAAGGTTGCCACATATCCCCAGTGTTCATTTCTTGTAGAAAACCGATGCATCATGCCGCTAAAAGCACCTTTGAATCCATACTTATCTGCAAATTTTCCAAAATGCTCACGAAAAGAAGGGGTATCACTATAATAAAAGTCACCACCTCCAGCCGCTGATAAACCGGATGCTCCGCCTACTATGATACACTCTGCCTCCTGCACTCTGCGAACAAATTCCTGAATCTGTTCCTCATAAGAAAGTGGTTTTTGTTTGCTCAACACTGCAGCAGTACCGCCGGATGCATAGGTACTATAGTGTCTGGAATAGTTCATTTGTGTTTTCATTACCAAATTTTCATAACAGCTCATTTTTTTCATTCTCCTATCTCACAACTGTAATATCTTTAACCACCTTACTTAGTCTATCCTTCCCTTTCTGATTTCCTTTAACGCTACCGTAAGATTACCATCCACACCGATGGATTTTTCTTTGATTTCCTCTGGAATGTAAATTTCGCCCTTATTAAATGTGATATATCTTGCCTGTGGTTCTACTGCTGCAAGCTGCATCAAAGGAGCTTTAATCATCTGATTTCTCCAACCAATGCCAAATTCCAGAATTACCAGCTTCTTTCCATGTAAATTCTGAATAAATTCTTGATAACGGGCAGCCTTTTCTTTCCAATTTTTCGTTTCTGTAAACGAGGACATCTCACCCCAATTTACTTCCATATCTCCACCGCATTTTGGACATTTCGGCAGTAACTCTTTGGGTACTCTTCCGTTTACTTCCTCTTCTGTCATGGCGAGAACTGCTTTTTGATTAGGATAGACCTCATCATGACATCTGTTCTTGCACCGCATCTGGGTTAATTTCCCTTCCATTTCAAAAACACGGTCTGCCTCAAAACCTGCCGGCACAAAATGATCCTCCGCATTGGAAGTTACTACGAAATATTCTTTATCTTTTACTAGTGCATAGATGTTTTTCATAATCTCACTCGGCTCATCCTGCATAGCTTTTGCCTTAACAAGTCTGCTTACAAACGCCCACTTTTCTTCTACCTTCATTGGCACTGAAAATCCGTGTAAAACACAACGCAGTCCGTATTTTTCTCTGAAATCTCCCATATTTTCCTGAAACCATGCGTCATCAGCAAAAATATTATATCCCTCTGCGATAGACAAACCATTACTGGCTCCAATCAAAATACCATCTGCTTCTTTGATGATTTGACTTATCTCTTGATATACATTCATCTTCATCACATTTCCTTTCCCGCCAGAAAACTGACTTGTTCCTCCTTTTGCATACACCACTTTATCTCCCTTTTCATATCAGATTCCACACTTTTTATTTTGCTTGACTTTTATTCTTTCACTTGTTAAAATTAAATTTACATCAAACATTAAAATCATATTATCATGTAAGTTTAAAAATTGCAAGAAGAAAATTCGAGGTGACAAATGAAATATTCCACAAAGCTTAGTGACACCATTCATATTCTTATATTTATTGCTCTTGGAGATGAAGAACAACTCTCCAGCACAAAAATTGCAGAAAGTATCAAGACAAACCCGGCTTATGTCAGACAGCTTATGGCAACCCTGAAAAATGCAGGCATTGTTGTCAACACACAAGGTCATGCGAATGCCGCTCTTGCAAAACCGGCAGATAAAATCAATATGTATGACATCTACCGAGCGGTAGAGGGCGATAAGCCGCTGCTTCACCTGGACACAGATACCAATCCGGATTGTGGAATCGGTATCAACATTCAATTCGCTATTGGGGACTTCTATCATGAAATTCAAAATATGGTAGATGAAAAAATGAAATCCATTACATTGCAGGATATTATTGATCGGTATTATTTTAAAATCAGGAAAGTTAAAAGTCTTTAACTAATCAAGAGTAGCAAGCACTGCCTGTGTCATGACACAGGCGAAATCCCCCACACTTTCCTATCGTCTGTGTGGTTAAATTTCCATACATGGATAACTATAACTACCACAAAGGTATGAATGTAATCATTCAGGAATTAAAGGATCTGTTAAAGACAAAAAGCATTGGCACTGACTCTGACCAGGCATTATTGCTAGATTTTCAGGAAACTCTTGGAACCATTTATCTGATGACCGCCAATCTTTCGCAAGCCAAAACACATTTTAAAAGAGCTTTCAAAATATATGAAAAAACCTGGGCTGATGAACCGGAAATGATTGAGGCAAAATATCAGGAAATCCAAGAATTATATCCACAGGTTGGTTTCTTTCTTGGACAACAGATATCAAGTTTTTTAACAAAACAGGCATAATTTGGGGGAGAAAGTATTTATTTCAGTTTTTCATATATATCTTATATGATGACAATGTGTTGACATTAGGCACATATTTGAATATACTATACTTGAATGGAGGTGTTCTGTATGGCAACAACTAATTTAAATATTCGTATAGACAAGGCAATCAAGGACCAGGCGGAGGAAATCTTCAATGAGCTTGGTCTGAATATGACAACTGCTGTAAATATGTTCCTAAGAACCGCTATCCGTGAGCATGGTATTCCTTTTGAATTAAAACTGGAAGTACCGAATGATACGACAGCCGCTGCCATTGAGGAAGGCAGAAAAATGATGAAGGATCCTTCTGCTCCGCGTTATTCCAGTATGGATGCGCTTAAGGCAGCTCTCGACGTATGAAATACGACATTCAGTTTACTAATCAGTTTAAAAAGGATTTGAAGCTTGCCAAAAAGCAAAATAAAAATCTTGATAAGCTGTTTGAAGTAATTGATATTCTGGCGAATGGCGGTACGCTAGATGCAAAATACAGGGATCATGACCTTACAGGAAACTACAAAGGCACGCGTGAGTGTCACATCGAACCGGACTGGCTGCTTATTTATGAGATTTGTGGAGATGTTCTTGTTTTGATGCTTTATCGCCTTGGTTCACATTCTGAGCTGTTTAAGAAATAAGTACAAATCGGAAATTTGGAAAGGGGTGTGCTGCCATGCTGAGAAAGTTGAATTGTTTTTTAAACATCGTTATTGGTTCATCAATAGGAGTTTTCATTGGATTCGGAATTTATAAGTTCTGGCACTTTAAAACCTACCCAAATTTATATGCCATACAGTCTGCACCGTGGTACACAGAGCTGCTGTTGGATGGTGCCTTGGTGGCTGTTGTGGTGGTCGTATGTATTATCCTAAAGCTGATTATTCGGAAAAATTCAAAGCCATAACTTCCAATTGAACAAAATCGCTGCGCGATGGCCTGCCAAGGCTATGGCGCAGTTTTTCTTTACACTTTAATAAAAAAACAGTGGAAACCAAGTCCTACAAGTAGTATTCTGCAAACCGGAATTGTCACTCCAAAATAAATGGAAGCATAATCATAATAATTCCAAATAGGGCAAATAAAGCACCACCGATTTTTGTGGCTTTCAAATAGAACTCAGATGGTTCATCTGCACGATAAGATTTCCATTCTTCTGTTAATTTCCATATTAAGCCCGGCTTTAAGAAGATAAACATACCTAACGCAAAGATTATGATTCCACCACCAATAGACCACCACATATTTGCCATCTCCTTTATCAAATATAAATTTACCGAATAACCTTTTCAAACCGAAACATTCCGTCCGGAAACTGCTCGTCCTGCTTTTCAGCATTCATTTCCGGATCATTGGGGTCTTGGTGATATTTGTTAAAGAACTCTACGATGTGAAAACCACATCTGTTCACATAAAAATGGATATTCCGCTGCTCGAAATAGGGCGTTACAGTTTCCCAAACTTTCACTTCTGGATGTAACTTCTCAACTTCGCACCATGCAGCATACCCGATGCCTTTGCTATGAACTGATGGCGCAACGAAAAGAAGATCAAGGTCGCCTTTTTCACCCTCGACTTTAATCACAACACCGCCTACTTTTTTGCCATCAAGTACAATGCGGTAAGCTTCACCATCGTCAATGGACTGCTCAATCATTTCTCGTGATATAATCTGTCCATCTTCCTCGGACGTCCTTGTTTTCCAGTATTTTCAGGAGGTAATAAAGGTTCAATGCGAAGCCATTCTTAATCAGTCAACTCATATCGTCTCAACATAGTGAACACCCCTTTTTCTTTATTTTATCATGAAAAAGGGAAATAAAACATGCGTTTTGTGCAATTTTTATTTTTCAGACACGCTCTAGTTCATTACATATTACTTGCTATCCCTGATACCTTATTCTTTCTACCAGCGTTTCCTTTTTCAGATTACTGCTTAAAACGCAGGAAAGTACAATCTGCAACAGACCGACCAAAAAAATCATAATAAAAATTGGTACGATTGGAACATGATAGATATTCATTCCAAATATTCCATTATGTTTTGCATAGGAAAAAAGTGCATAGCCGAGCGGCAGACCAATGATCAAAGCTACGCATATGGTACCAACCGTAAACATCATTCCCTGTAACTGCAGACATAAATTTAATTGTTTATTTGTCATACCCACTGCCTGTAATACACCATATTCCTGCTTTTTTGTCGTAATATTCATGATCATGGTATTCGCCATATTCATAAACCCGATGAGTCCTACAATAGCCATAAACAGATAACAGCTAAGCTTCATCATGCTGCTTGCAAATTCGGCAGATTGTAACTGCGCATGATAAGTATCCATTTTTATATGCGAAGTATTAGAAATCAAAGTATTCAGACTTTGTTCTACAGATGCCACATCTTTTTTATCACAGTCCACCCACAGATAGCCATAGGCTGTTCCCCTCGGATTCATGGAACGATATACACCTTCCGGAATGACAAGATAAGTGTCCGCACTTACAAAAGATCCTGCAATCTTTCCCTGATAGGTATAGGTTCCACTTCCATTCTCAAAGTCAAATGCAATGGATTCACCCGGAGCATATCCATCTTGTTCCATCCACGTTGACCAGCCAAAGAAAATATCACCATTCTTTACCGCCTGATCATAGTCCATAGAGCCAATATCCCCTTCTTGGCGCATAAAATCAAAATCCTTTTTACTCACAATATCAGCCGGAAATCTTGTTCCGTTCAGATTTACAGAGACAATCTCTCTCGTCATGACATCTGTTACTCCCGGAATGCTTTTGATTTCTTCAATCAGCGAATCATTCAATGGATCATCCGTCAGAATCGTATCCAGATTATTCTCCGGATATCTTTCATCATACTCAGCAGAATAGTCAAGTTGCAGTTCAAATTGTCCATGATTAACGGAAAGACGTGCTTCATGCTCCGTGTCAATATTTCCCACATAATTAGAGATAATCACAAACAATACGCAAGAAAAACCCATTGTGAGGATAGTACCAATAGTTCTTTTGGGATTACCCGTTACATTTGCCATTGCCATAGAAAACACGGTGACATTTTTTCTGCCATTTCGTTTTCCTTTTTTTTGTGTTTCTGCATTTTCTAAATACCGTGTTGCTTCGATAGGTGAAATCCGTGAAACAATTTTCATTGGTTTACGCAGCGCCAAAGCAACGGTAAAAAATGACACGAAAATACATAGAAGCATAACAGGCAGGGAAAACAGTGGCATCTGCCGATTTTGGACTCCCATAGAGCCAGTTCCGGTTGATACAAGGTTTCCCTGTTCTACCAGCCAGTTAAAACCGCATTTTGCAATCAGAAAACCAAGAAGCAATCCAACTGGTATTGAAGAAATTGTCAAAAACATACCCTCTCTGAAGATCAGTTGTTTCATCTGCTTTTTTGTCGCTCCCAGAGCCTTGATTTTTCCATACTCCTGTATCTTGTTGGCAATACCGACCTGAAAAATATTATAAATGACCACAACAGAGAAAAGTACAATTGCAAGAATCAAAACCCCGCATACCGCAATCGTTTCATAACTCGGCTGCAAGACCCATTGCAAATAGAGATCATTGACTATAACGTTTTTTTCTTCGATCCCACAAGCTGCTGCAATCTGCTTTATAACCGAATCAATATTATTCATAGATACATTTGCAGAATCATTTAAAGTAAAATAAATATTATACTGTCTGTCATTCTCTGCGACGTGCTCATCATAAAACTCCTGTGACCCGAAAGCAACATAAGATGCCTCGATGGTATACTCATCCCGATCATATAGGATTCCGCTGACAACAAATTCTTCCGGCTTACATTCTGACTGCATCCCTGCACGGTAATCCAGTGTAACCGTATCTCCGATCTTTACATCACCATACCCCATTGCACGAAAAAATGCTCTTCCTGCGGCAATTTCCTGCATTTTTTCCGGATACTTTCCTTCCTTCAACTCATATTCTTTATTATAAGGAAGCATTTTTCTTGCAGTCTCATCCATGCAGACAAACCCGCCTTTTTCATTGCCTTTTATGATACCTTCGGTGCACATAGTGCCTGTAGCATCTATTTCCGCACGGCGGTTTACTTCTTTTAACTGCGATCCGTCTGCGGAAACAAACAGACCATAATTGCTTCCATATGATCCTGCCGCCTGACTTTTCTGTAAATGAATTACCCCATTTCCCACAGTACTGATGATAACAAGCAGCATCGTGGTCAGACAGATTACCATCATGATCAGTATACTTCTTGTCCTGTTCCTTTTGTCATTGCTATATGCAATCCTGCTTATTGTCTTCATCTGAAATCCACCACCTGTCCGTCCTCAATCACCAGAATACGGTCAGCGACCTGTGCAATTTCGTCATCATGGGTAATCATTACAATTGTCTGTCCATATTTTTTTGCTGTCATCTTAAGCAGAGCGATTACCTCATCACTGGTCTTAGAATCAAGATTTCCTGTCGGCTCATCTGCAAATATAATTTCCGGACGATTCACCAGTGCTCTTGCAATTGCTACTCTCTGCTGCTGTCCTCCGGATAACTGATTTGGCAGATTATAAATCCGGTTTTCAATCCCCAGAGTTGCAATAATATCATTTACATACGCTTCATCCACTTTTCTTCCATCCAGCCCCAGTGGCAGTACAATATTTTCCCAGACATTAACAGATGAAACCAGATTAAATGCCTGAAAAACAAATCCGATTTTTCTTCTGCGGAAAACAGCAAGGGCATCTTCCTTCATCCTGTATAAATCTTTCCCTGCTAAAGTAACACTGCCTTTTGTCGGGGTGTCTAGCCCTCCAAGCATATGAAGTAATGTACTTTTACCGGAACCTGACTTTCCAACAATTGCGACAAATTCTCCCTGCTCAATCTGAATGTCCACCTGATTGACCGCTTTGACCTGATTCTCACCTGCGCCATAAAACTTACAAAGCTGCTTGGTTTCTAATATCACACTCATGTGTTGCCTCCTTTTCATCCTACATCCAAATTGTATCAGGACAATCTTTCATTTCACTTTCAAAAAACGAGCAGAAATCTTACAGAATTGTAAGATTTCTGCTCACTTAAAATTTAACCAACATATGGTAATTGAATCACAAACGTGCTTCCTTTTTTCTTTTTGCCGGAGGTTACCGTAATCGTACCTGCGTGTTTTTCGATAATTTCTCTCGATAGAAAAAGTCCGATTCCTGTACCACTCTTTTCCATGACCTCCTTGGAACTTCCTCTGTAAAATCGTTGAAAAATTTTGTGATACTCATTCTGCGGAATACCAATTCCCTGATCCTCAATTTCCATTCTTACAAGATCGTTTCTTTTTTGTAACCGGATAAATATTTTTGAACCACACGGACTGTACTTGACCGCATTATCCAGAACGTTGATCACAGCTTCACCAAGCCACCTTTTATCCTGCATAATCGTGCATGTTTCCAGCTCTTTTTCATAGTCAAAAACGAATTCAATTTCTTTCTCATCCGCTTTAGGATAAGTGCGGTTCACAGCAGATATGACAGTATCCATAAGCGGAAGTTTTTTCTTATTAATCTGAATCAGTCCAGTTTCCATCTTGGATATTTCAAGAAGCGACTGCAATAATGTCTCCAGTCCATCCAGAGCACTCCGACAACGGATACGAAACTCCTCCTGTTCTGTGGCACTTAAGTCATTCTGCATCAGCACACTAAAACATGTATCCAAAGCTGCAACAGGTGTCTTTAACTGGTGAGAAATATCAGAAACCATTTCTTTCGTGTTCTCCTTTTCTGCCCTTGCCTCTTCCTTTATCAACTGAATATGATGTCCGATTGCTTCAAGCTGGTCATTCAATTTTTCCAGTTCTGCATGATTTTCCGTTTTCAGTAAATCATCAAATTTATTTTCACGGAATCTGATCAGAATTTCTTCCAACTGGTCTAAAATTTTCTGATGACACGCATCTTCTTTTTTCTTCCAATAAAGTAAAAAAGTCAAAAGAAGCACGCATATCACAGTGCTTACAGCACCAGTCACCATAACCTGATGCCGGAATTGCGAATAAAATGCATTCCCTTTATTCCCCCAGTATCCATATTGCTCCAATAATCGCCTTCCCTGTTCGTTAGTTTCAATATCCTTATCCTTAAGCAATTCCGAAACAGCATCCAGCCCGGAAAATTCTTCCTTTGCAGCAATCTCTGTCATAAGATTCATTTTATATTTATAATCTTCATAAAACACATACGTGGTAAAGCAATTTAATATTGCAAACAATAATATGACAGGTAATACCAAGGAGAGCACTACTGTAATCTTCTTGCGATATCTCTTTGTCACTGCCTTACCTCCTGATTCCATATATACCCAAGGCCTCTGATATTCTTTATATAGACCGGTGCAGCCGGATTGTCTTCGATTTTCTCACGGAGTCTTCTGATATTGACAGCGATTGTATTTTCATCCACAAAATCCCCTTCCAGATCAAACACATTTTCCAATATTTGTGTTTTTGAAAGAATCTGTTTCGGATTCTGAAGAAAAAAAGTCAGCATTTTCAACTCCGTTTTTGTCAGACTGATTTCACGACTCTTTATCAGGACTTTCATTTCTCCTGCGATAAATACGATATCTCCCGAAATCATCTTTCCGGCTTCCGTTTTCTCCTGTCTGCGGCGGAAATGTGCTTCTATTTTCAAAAGAAGTACCGAAAGACTAAACGGCTTTGTAATATAATCATCTGCCCCTGCTTCATATCCCATGACCTGATCTATCTCCTGATCTAGTGCTGTAAGACAAATAATGTATGTATTATAATTGCATCTCATCCACCTTACAAATTCCAGTCCATTCCCATCCGGAAGATTCACATCACAAATGGTAACATCCACATTATTATCACTTGCAATTCTTTTCGCTTTTTTCACTGATTCTGCTGAAAAAACCTCATATCCGGATTTTTTCAGTGAGAATGTAATTCCACGATTTAAATTTTCATCATCTTCAACCACGAGTATACCTGGCATAGCATCTGCACCTCTCTTTATTTATTCATCTTACAATGCTTCACTGCCTCCACAATTGCACTCTCTTTATCTTCTGGACACTGCGGTTGCCTGCTATCTTCATTTTTAGGTAAATTATAATTCTTTCCAACCTCAATTCCGCATTTTCTCTTTACCTGTGAGATATACAGATTGGAAACCTTCATGCCGGCATTATGTTCAGCCACATACTTCTTTATCTCATCATATGTAGCCTTAGTCTCTGCAGATGTTATATCCATATCATCAAGTTCAATCGTGACATTAATGTAATCATCCGGCTTTTATTTCAGTTGGGACAAAAGAACAACCGTCTCAACGTGAACAGTCTGACAAAATTGATCAACGCAGCAGGCTTTTTCCAGCTTATATCCTGCCGCCAGAAATGCCGGAAGATCTCTTGCCAGGCTAGTCGCTTTGCAGGAAATATATACAATATGGTCTACCCCATAAGAAAGAATCTTCGGCAATGCTTTGGGATGGATTCCATCCCTTGGCGGATCCAGAATGATCACATCCGGTTTCTCCGTCAGATCATCCAAGACTTTAAGGACATCTCCTACAATAAATTTGCAATTACTCAGGTTATTCAGTGCTGCATTCTGTTTTGCAGCTTCTACTGCCTCTTCCACAATTTCCACACCTATCACTTCGTCCGCTACGGAGGCTGCAAGTTGGGCGATCGTTCCGGTTCCGCTGTAAAGGTCGAACACTACTTTATCCTTCGTATCTCCGATATACTCACGTACGATAGAATAAAGCACTTCCGCAGCCAGGGAATTAGGCTGGAAAAATGAAAATGTACTGATCTTAAATCGCAGTCCCAGAAGCGTTTCATAAAAGAAATCCTGACCGTAAAGGATACGTGTCTCATCACTCTGCACCACATCAGAAAGAGAATCATTGATAATATGCATGATTCCCACAATTTTACCCTCCAGCGGAAGTGCAAGAAGTTCTTCTTTCAGAGATTCCAGATCATGTTCTTCCTGACTGGTGGTAATCACATGGACCAGAATCTCTCCTGTAGTCACACCGCGGCGGAGAAGCAGATGGCGCAGATATCCTGTATGCTGCATCTTTTTATAATAGGAAACGTTTCGTTTCAGGAAGTATTCATGCACACAAGTCAGGATTTTCGTCATATCTTCATGAACCAGTTGACAGTCATCTGCTGTAAGAACATCATAGGTACTGCCTTTTTTGTGCAGACCCAGCGTCAACGGACCATCCTTATATGCATCACCAAAGGAGAATTCCATTTTATTTCGATATCTGAATTCAATGGGACTTCCATGAATTCCCTCCCACTGGTAATCAGTGCCGTTCAATGCACCATCCAACAGTTCACGAACCTGACATTCTTTCATTTTGAGCTGGTTTTCATAGGACATGGTCTGATACATGCATCCTCCACATTCCGGAAAAATGCTACAGACCGGTTCTCTTGTTTCAAGCGGAGACTTCTCCAACACTTCCAGAAGTCTTCCCTCTGCACGTCCGGAACGCTTCTTATTGATCATAAAACGAACTTTCTGTCCGGGCATTCCGTTCTTTACGGTAACTTTTTGTCCGTCTGTTATCACAATTCCCTTATTGGGAAAATCTACTTTCTCAATCACGCCTTCATAAATTTCGCCTTTTTTCATATAACCTCCATAAAAATAGCCCCGGTATAAGCCGGAGCTATTCTTTCATTTTCATATTACAGGTAATTATTCTTCTTCATCTTCGAAATAATCGTCGAAGTCATCGTCAAAATCCTCTTCAAAATCTTCCAGATAATCCGGAGCAAAGAAATGATATACAGCAAATGCGATACCTGCTACTGCTGCAACTGCGCCAATGATTGCCAGTACCCAGAGGACTGTATTTTTTTCTTTCTCTTCTTCTTTTCTGTTTAATGCTGATAATAATTCTTCAATTTTGATATTCATAATCGCACCATCCTCTCAATAATTCATCAGCTGACACTTAACACTTCTGCCGTCTGCTGTTTAATGAAATTATTATAACACTTTTTCTGTAATTTTACCATAAGATATCTGCATTTATTCTATACTTTTGTTAGTTTCTTTATTATAATGATATCAGGGGGTTACTGTTCACACAATCCCGAGACATACAAGCCAAAATTCCATTGCCGCAGGCAATCTGGAATGAATTTTGCCCCTGACTTAAAAATATGCCGACAGCAACGATCTGATAAGAGAGGATAAATACTTATGGTAGAAACACTTTTTTTTGATCTTGATAATACATTACTTGATTTTAACCGGGCAGAAAGAGCAGCTATCGCAAAAACTCTGAAAAGTTTTCACATTGCTCCCGAGCCTTCAGTTCTGAAGCGTTACAGTGAGCTTAACCTCGCCCAGTGGAAACTTCTTGAACAGGGCAAGATCACCAGAGACCAGGTAAAGCTTCGGAGATTCCGGCTTCTTTTTGCAGAGCTGAATGTGGATGTACCTGCAAAAGAAGCTGCACATACCTATGAAACTCTTCTGGCCCAGGGGCACTATTTCATAGATGGTGCAGAAGAATTGCTCGAAACTCTTTACGGTCAATACCGGATGTATCTGGTTACAAACGGTACCTTAAGTGTCCAGAAGGGACGGCTTAAAAGTTCCGGAATTTCCCGTTACTTTGAGGATATTTTTATCTCCGAAGAACTGGGATACAATAAACCGGGCAGGGAATACTTTAACTACTGCTTCTCCAGAATCCCTGATTTCCATAAGGAAACAGCAGTAATCATCGGGGACAGCCTGACCTCTGATATCCAGGGCGGCATCAATGCCGGAATCCGCACAATCTGGTTTAATCCCAACCATGAGAAGACTTCAGAAATCATCCCTGATCATGAATTTGACAGTCTTATGAAACTTCCTGAACTCCTGTCTCATATATAAAGCGGATAAAATCGTTCGCCTTACTGCTTATTGCTTTTCGCAGCCTCCGCAGGTGACTTAAGTCACCTGCCCCAATCGCTCGACTAACAGACAGCAGGCGTGACTTGCCTGCATCATCCTGATTCTGAAATTATTATATTTTTTTCAGCTTTGCAAATCCTGCGAACATTTTCTTTATTCCCACTTTGTCAAAATCAACAGTGACTTCATAATCTCTTCCGCCGTCTACAATGTCTTTGACAATTCCTACACCAAATTTAATGTGGCGGACAGTGTCTCCCACTTCGTAATCCAGTGCAGCAGCCTTCGTCACCTTAAATTCTCTGGGCTTGAATGTTTTCGTCTCAAAAGCCATTTTCATTTTTGCAAGGTTTCTGTCTGCCTGAATCATCTCTTCAATCTTTTTCTTCTTTTCCTGAGCTTCCTGTCCCAGATCCACAAGCTCCCGCGGAATTTCACGTACAAATCTGGATACTTTATTATACTGTACTTCTCCCCGGAGCATCCGCTGTCTGGCACTTGTCAGCGTCAGATCCTCCATAGCTCTTGTGATACCCACATAACAGAGCCTTCTCTCTTCTTCCAGATCAGATCTGTCATCTGATATAATGGACATATAAGACGGAAACATCCCATCTTCCATTCCTGCGAGAAATACTCTCGGAAACTCCAGACCTTTGGCACTATGTAGTGTCATAAGAAGCACATAATCCTGATCCGGATCCACGCTGTCAATGTCTGCGATCAGTGCAATCTCCTCGAGAAAACCTGAAAGTGTGGCCGTCTGTCCCTGTTCTTCCATTACTTCCTGATAGGATTCTGTCTTGGAAATAAGTTCATCAATATTCTCGATTCTTGCCTTCGATTCATCTGTATCTTCAGCCTGCAGCTCTGCCACATATCCGGTAAGTTCAATCACTTCTTCCAGAAGTTCACGTACTGTATAAGACTCTGCCTTACTCTTTAAACTCTGAATAAAGGTTACAAATCCATCAATCTTTGAAAGGCTTCTTCCAATAGACGGGACCTCCTCTGCCACACGCAAGGCATCATAGAAACTCACACTCATTTTATCCGCATAATCCTGTATTCTGCCAAGAGTTGTGGCTCCGATTCCACGCTTCGGTACATTGATGATACGGCGGACTGCCAGATCATCTCTGGAATTGTCAATTGTCTTCAGATAACATAACAGGTCTTTGATTTCTTTACGCGCATAGAAATTCACACCGCCTACAATCTTGTAAGGGATATTCGCAAGAAGACACTTCTCTTCAAAGAGTCGTGACTGTGCATTGGTCCTGTACAGAACTGCACAGTCTTTATACTTCGCACCATTCTCTCTGTGAGCTCTGGAAATCTCGCCTATCACATACTCTGCTTCCTCATATCCGTTCATGAACTGGCGGAAATGGATTCGTTCCCCCTCCGAATTCTCAGTCCAGAGTGTTTTTGATTTACGTGAGGTATTATTTGCGATCACCGCATTGGCTGCATTCAGAATATTCTTTGTGGAACGGTAATTCTGTTCCAGACGGATAACTTTTGCATCTGGAAAAACATGCTCAAATCCAAGAATATTTCCAATATTTGCACCGCGGAATTTATAGATAGACTGGTCATCATCACCGACTACACAGAGGTTTTCATATTTAGAGGCCAACAGGCTTATAAATTTAAACTGTGCAGTATTGGTATCCTGATACTCATCCACCATGATATATCTGAAACGTTCCTGATAGTTTTCCAGAACATCTCCGCAGTTCTGAAAAAGCTCTACGGTCTTTACGATCAGATCATCAAAATCCAGCGCATTATTTCTGCGCAAAGCAGCCTGATATTCCCGATATACCTCAGCAACCTTCTTTTTAACAAAGTCCCCACCTGCATTCAGTTCCATCTCATCCGGTGTGATCAGTTCATCTTTTGCATGGGAAATCTGTGCCAGAAGAGAACGTTCCTTTGTTTTCTTGGTGTCAATATTCAGTTTTCTGCATACTTCTTTCATCAGAGTTTTCTGATCTTCTGTGTCATAAATAGCAAATCTGGTATCATATCCAAGACGGTCAATATAACGACGCAGAATACGCACACAGGTAGAATGGAATGTGGAAACCCATACGCTCTCGGAACCAAATCCCACTATTTTATCTACACGTTCTCTCATCTCACTGGCTGCTTTATTTGTAAATGTGATAGCCAGAATGTTCCAGGGATTGATTCCCTTTTTATCTATCAGGTAAGCAATGCGGTGGGTAAGTACTCTTGTCTTTCCCGAACCCGCTCCCGCAAGGATCAGCAGTGGACCTTCTGTATGGTAAACCGCTTCCTGCTGCTGAGGATTTAATGTACTATAAATATCGCTCATATTTTCTCCTGTCTTCTTCCTGTACGGTACATTATTTTACAAACAACCATGATGATCAACAAGTTGATTCCTGCAACAATCTTTCAGATTCAAAATATGTACCGGTTACCGTTTACATCTCTCGAAATATTTTTTGTGCCTGAACAGGCATATATCTTTATGATTATACACAAAAATCTGTTCGCCTACAACTGATTCCTGTAAATTCAAGCGGATATAAATTTTGTAATTAGTGAAAAAAACATTTACAAGTAGTATTTAAAACTATATAATAAGGAACAGAGGTGATGAAAGATGACAATCGATGATAAAGATATGATAAACAGCATTCTGGAAAGTGTATCCAGGATTGACTATATTAAACCGGAAGACATCCCAAATATTGATTTATATATGGACCAAGTGACAACCTTTATGGAAGAGCAGCTCGTTTCTTCCAAACGTTACGCAGATGATAAGATTCTCACCAAGACTATGATCAACAATTATGCAAAGAATAAACTTCTTCCCCCGCCTGAGAAGAAACGTTATTCCAAAGAACATGTGCTGATGCTGATTTTTATTTACTATTTCAAAAATATTCTTTCCATCAATGATATCCAGACTCTGCTCACACCGATCACGCAGAAATATTTTAAATCCATGACTGAGAAAGATATGACTTATATTTATAATGAAGTTTTCAGCATGGAAAAGGAACAGATTGAATCCCTGAAAAAAGACCTTCTGCGCAAATACAAAACAGCACAGGATACTTTCGGGGACGCAGATGAAGAAGATCAGGCGAATTTGAAGAGATTTTCATTTATCTGCCTGTTAAGCTTTGATGTTTATGTAAAAAAGATGATGATTGAGCATATAATCGACGGAATGAATCCGGAATCGGAGCATAATTCCAAAAAGAAAAAATAATATTTCAAAAAGCAGCAGATTTTTCCTGATTTTGGAAATCTGCTGCTTTTATATGTCATAGAAATAATGATTATGCTATTTTTCCACTGCCTTAAATGTAAATCTGATTGGCTGGTAGTCACCTGTTGTCAGTGGCAGAGGCAGACCTGCTTTCATAAGTGCTGCACCTGTATATACTTTTCCTGTTGCTGTGTCTTCGTATTTCATATCAGCATCCAATCCCTGTGGGTAGAAAAGATAAATATAAGGATTTGCTTCGCTGTGGAGTCTTACTCCGCACACAACTGTTTCTTTTTTGTCTTTGGATACAAACTGCCAAAGTACATGGTTGTTGTTTTCGAATGGGTTCACCAGACGATAGTAGTCTCCGGACTGTACCAGATGCTCCATTTCTTTATACTTCAGAATCTGCTCTCTGGCTGTCTTTTTCTCTTCTTCGGACATCTTCATCAGATCCAGCTCATAGCCAAAGGTACCTGCGGATGCAACAATTCCTCTTGTCTCAAAAGGAGTCGTTCTTCCGGACTGATGGTTCGGGCATACGCTGACATGTGCGCCCATTGCACTTATGGGATATCCGAAGGATGTACCATACTGGATTTTCAGTCTGTCAATAGCATCTGTATTGTCACTGCACCAGATCTGCGGAGAATAGTAAAGCATTCCCGCCTCAAATCTTCCGCCTCCGCCTGAGCAGGACTCAAACAGAAGATCCGGATATCTCTGTACCAGGCTTTCCATCATTTCATAAACAGCCAGCACATATCTGTGGTAAACCTCTCCCTGACGTTCCTTTGGAAGAGCTGCTGAGAATACGTTATCTACGCTTCGGTTCATATCCCATTTTACATAATCAGCCTTGCATGCATCCAGAACCTTAAAGATCTGGTTCATAATGTGTTCACGTACTTCTTTTCTGGTGATATCCAGATTTAACTGATGTCTGCTTCGGTTCATAGCACGTCCCGGGATCTTCAGTGCCCAGTCCGGATGCTCTCTGTAGAGATCACTGTCCTCAGAGATCATCTCCGGCTCTACCCACAGACCGAATTTCAGTCCAAGTCCATGAATCTTCTCTGCAAGTGCAGGAAGCCCGCCTTTAATCTTTTCTTCATTTACTTCCCAGTCACCAAGTGCACACCAATCATTGTCTCTCTTTCCAAACCATCCGTCATCCAGAACAAACATATCCAGTCCGATATTTTTTGCCTCTTCTGCAATGTGGTAAATCTTATCTGCGTCAAAATCAAAATAAGTTGCTTCCCAGTTATTTACCAGGATTGGTCTTGGCTGCTCTGTATATTTGCTGCGGATCAGATTACTTCTGTATGCATCATGATAGATCCTGGAAAGCTTTCCGAAACCTTCTGCTGAGTATGCCATGATCACTTCCGGTGTCTCAAAGCTCTCTCCCTGTTCCAGTGTCCAGGAGAAATGATAGGGATGGATTCCCATTGCTACACGGGTATGTCCTACCTGGTCCACCTCTGTTTCAAATAAGAAGTTTCCACTGTATGCAAGTGCATATCCATAGCAGTTTCCATAAGTTTCCTCTGTATTTCTGTCACAGAGGATCACAAATGGATTGTGATGGTGGCTGGAGGTTCCGCGGATACTTCCCACAGACCAGTTGCCATGACCAAGGTGAGTTCTCTCCATCTGGCGTTCCATATTGTGTCTGCCATAGAAGTGGACTGCATCCAATTCTCTGTACTCATAGTCCATTTCCATAGACATTGCTTTTTTCACTGTAACCGGTGCTGTACCTGTATTTTCCAGGCGTACCACTCTGGTGATCACATCAAGATGAGGAAATACACCATAGAGAAGATGTGCTTTCAGTCCGCTGACACGGTCTGTCAAAACAATTTCCAGTGTCTCTGCCTCATCTTCCTTTGCAAACATTGCAGGAAGCCCTTTCAGGCTGTACTTTCCTTTTGTGATCTCATAGGACTCAAATTTCAGATTTGCAGTATCACTGCCGTCTGCCTGCTCTGTCTCCAGGCCATTGATACGATAATCACCATTTCCATATGCAGTATATTCCTGTGGCAGGGTATCTAATGAAAATGTTCTGTCCTTTTCTGCCTCATAAGGATTTCCTGAAAATCCTCTGTCCACACATACGATCCTGTCTGTGATCAGTGCATCGCCTACCGGACTTCCATAATACAGATGAACCAGAGTATCATACTCTCTTACCTGCATCTGATAAGTGCTGTGCTCTGTTCTCAGGTCGAATACTTTCTCTGCCTCGTGATATTTGATCCATTCCATACTCTGTACCTCTCATTTCTTTGTTCTTTCTATTTTATAGATGTTCTATCTATTTTTTATGTAACCAGGTATCGCTGTTTGTTTCGGTTAAAACGCGTACTGATCAGGTTCTGTGTCCACGTAGTGATGTCCCTCTTCCTCCTCTTTGAAGTAGGGCTTGAACAGTTTCCACATAAACCAGGAATCTGCATAGGCAGTCAGGGAGAATCCAAACATCAGCCAGATCAGCAGATATACCGGGAAAAGTTTTGCATCTACAAGTGTCATTGTCATTGGCAGGATTGTGATCACTGCCACAGCTAAGGCATAACCTATATGTTTAACCGCAAAATAAAATGCGTTTGTGATCAAAGTCATTGTTTTATTTTCAAATGCTGCAACTGTTGGAAATACATACAGTGCAACTGCCACCAGAGGAATATATACCGCAAAGATCACATAATTAAAAATCTGTGACATGGATCCCGGCATTGTTGCCAGAGCTTCTTTTTCCATATAAATAAATATTCCTGCTGCAACCATCAGAATCCAGATCAGTGTGGACTGCCTGAAATTCTGCTTAAAACTCTTAAAAAAATCATGAAGTACTCTGATATCTCCATCTTTATGGAGCTTCAATGTACAGTAAAATAATGCAGTGGTGGATGCCCCTGCTGTGATAATCGGAAGAGAGCACACGATCCACAGCAAATTTAATGCGATCAACTGACCTAAAAATCCAAATATTCTGTCAAAGAGACTTCCTGGTTTCATTTCTATCTACCTCTTCCTTTCATTTATCTTTTTTTATTTTATATTTCAGTTTTCTTTCTCTAGAGCATGTTTAAAAAATCATTCCCGCAAATTGTGACGCACATCTTGGGGAAAGCATTTTTCAGACACACTCTAAATATTATCAAATCCAGTTTCAGGCAAGCCCTGCTACAATCTCTGGTCTGATTTTATAACAAAGCCTGCCTGTGCTGCTCAGATTTTATTACAGCTTACCACCAGATGTTGCAATACCTTCGATGAACTGCTTCTGGAAGATCAGATACAGTACGATCATCGGGATACATGCAAGCAGAGATGCTGCCATCAGCTGCGGATAATTGTTGGTGTACTGTCCCTGCATTTTTGCAAGTGCTGCTGACAGAGGCATTACATCCTTGTTACAGATCAGAGGCCACATCAGGTCTTTATATGCAAATACTGCTGTGAAGATTCCCAGTGCCACCATGGAAGAACGTGTCAGAGGAGCCATGATGAACAGGAAGGTCTGACCGCAATGTGGTCAACTTAAGCCCAGAATGCTGAAAATTCAACGATTCTGGGCTTATA